>JACCVC010000184.1 GCA_013698305.1 Chloroflexia bacterium | reverse complement strand
GTGCCGACCCTGTGTCGGCTTGTGAGCAATGGGACGGATCAGGCCGACACAAGGTCGGCACTACGCCACCGTGTCGTCAAGAGATCAATCCACGATGGAACCATCGTTGTCGAGACGGCATGTTCAGACTGCCCGCTCACTTCCGGGGCGGGCAGCATCGATACCCGCCTCCTTGCCCCACCGCATACCGAATCCGCCTGAACACCGTGCATTCCCCTCGCCGAGCCGCGTACGGAAGACCCTTGTAGTCTTCCTCGTTCCCGCACGCGATTGAGGGCCGGCACAAGACCGGCCCGTGCCTGTTTTTCGTATCCTGTCCATGTGGAATCCGTATCACCACAGAAACCTGACAAGGACGGAACCTGTCCGCATTGGTGCGGTACAACGAACCTGGCTCGCATGTGGCGGGTTGGACTTTCCGATGAACGCAAACGACGGGCAGGACTATACCCATGACCGAGATCGTGCTGTTTCACCACGCGCACGGGCTGACCGCGGGGGTCATCGCCTTCGCCGACGAACTTCGCCGGGCCGGGCACATCGTCCACACGCCCGACCTATTCGAGGGCCGCACCTTCGACACCGTCGAGGAAGGGGTGGTCCACGCCGGGGAGATCGGCTTCGGCGAGGTCATGGAGCGCGGCGTCCAAGCGGTCGAGCGGCTGACCACCGAACTGGTATACGCCGGCTTCTCTCTCGGCGTAATGCCCGCGCAAAAGCTGGCGCAAACGCGGGCCGGCGCGCGCGGCGCCCTCCTCCTCCATGCCTGCGTCCCGGTGTCGGAGTTCGGCTCCGCCTGGCCCGCCGGAGTGCCGGTGCAGGTGCATGCGATGGACGCCGATCCGTTCTTCGTTGGCGACGGCGACATCGACGCAGCCCAGGCGCTCGTCGAGGAGTCCGAGAACGCAGATCTGTTCCTCTATCCCGGCGCCGAGCACCTCTTTGCCGACAACAGCCTGCCTTCCTACGATGCGGACGCCGCCGCTCTGTTGATCGAGCGGGTGCTCGCCTTCCTCGACAGCGCCGGAGAGATCGACGAGTCCGGTCGCCCGCATCCGCCCAGTGCGAGCGGCGAAACCGCCACCCTGCTGGGCTTTCTGGAGTACCAGCGCGCGACCTTCGCGTGGAAGTGCGCTGGGCTGGACGCCACCGGCCTCAGCGCGACCGTCGGCGTTTCGTCAATGACGCTGGGCGGGATGCTCAAGCACCTCGCCTGGGTCGAAGGCTACTGGTTCTCCTATTGGCTGCACGGGCGAGATCCGGGACTACCATGGAACGCGGTGGACTGGAACGCCGACCCCGACTGGGACTGGCACTCCGCCACGCAGGACACGCCCGAGCACCTCCACGCGATCTGGCACGACGCGGTCGCCAACTCCCGCGCCCTGGTCGCGGAGGCGCTGGCCGACGGGGGCCTCGACCAACGCGCCCGCCGCGCTGGACCAGACGGCCAGTCTCCCAGCCTGCGCTGGATCGTGGTCCACATGATCGAGGAGTACGCCCGCCACAACGGCCACGCCGACCTGATCCGGGAATCAGTCGACGGGGAGACCGGGGAATGACCATGAACGACCAAAGCTTGGATCGCGGTTCTCACGATACCGCTGACGACCAACTGGACGAGTTCGGTCGTCCCGAACCGCCTCTTGCCGCCAACGAGCTCGAGACCTTGCTCGGGTTCCTGGAATACCAGCGGGCAACGCTGGACTGGAAGACTCGTGGGCTGGACGCCGCCGGTCTGCGAGCAACAGTCGGTGCTTCAACGATCACGCTGGGCGGGCTTCTCAAGCACCTTGCCTTCGTCGAGGACTTCTGGTTTTCCCGAAGGCTACGCGGGCGGGACGCAAACTTCGCATGGGTCACAGGGACGTGGGATGCCGATTCTTCCCGGAGCTGGTGCCCGGACCCCGACGAGACTCACGATCAGCTGCGTGCCCGCTTGCAGAAGGCTTTGGCCCACTCCCGCAAGATGATCGACGAGGCCTTGGCTGAGGGCGGCCTGGACACTTTGGCCCGCCAGGCAATGTCGAACGGCGAGTCACCCAGCCTGCGCTGGATCGTGGTCCACATGATCGAGGAGTACGCCCGTCACAACGGCCACGCCGACCTGATCCGGGAATCAGTCGACGGTGAAACCGGCGAGTAGTCATGACCGGTCAAATCTCGCCGCGGCACCATCAGGAGATGCATTGACCATGACCAGCGTGAACGAGCACATCAGTCTTGCCCCCCCATCGCGGGTGACGGGGCCACCACCCTGCTGTGGTTCCTGGAGCGCCAGCGCGCCACCTTCGCGTGGAAGACCCACGGTCTGGACGCGGCCGGCCTGCGGGCAACGCACGGCCCTTCCTCGATGACGCTGGGCGGGATGCTCAAGCATCTGGCCCGCTTCGAGGACGACATGTCCTCCGAGTGGCTGCGTGGTTGCGAACAATTGCCCCCTTGGGACGCCG
>JACCVC010000180.1 GCA_013698305.1 Chloroflexia bacterium | reverse complement strand
ACCACACCCGCACCGCTGCTACAAGCCAGGGTCGCGGCGATCGGATTGACGCAACGCGCTCCTGCGTCTTCCAGCCTCTGAGCGACGCTGAGCGCTTGGACGATTCAGGCCTCGCTGGACAAGCAATTCCGACCTCGAGACGGAATCGGGGATGTCGGTGTTATCGCCCGGATGATGCAGCAGAATGGTTGGAAAGCGATGGCGCAAGCGCTCGACCACCTCGCCGATGACAGAGGGTGCTGTGCAATGGCTTGCCCAAAAGAAATGCGATCACAGGATGGTGTTGAATGGATGAGGGCATGTTGGCCCCTCCATTCTCGATCGCGCCAGATGCCGCCGATTCGACGTGGCCGCTAACCGGCAGCCGCAATCTCAGCCAGGAGCCGGGTCGCTTCTCGTCTCGCCCATTGGTCGGCGTCCAGTACATCGTCCAGTGATGTGACAGGCGTCGCTGAGTGTCGGGAGAGGACGGTCTCGATCAATCTCGGGATAGCGGTGAATCGCAACCGTCCATGGGCGAAGGCCTCCACCGAGATCTCGTCGACAGCACTATAGACGGTAGGATACGTGTCTCCGGAAAGTCCTGCGTCTCTTGCCAGACGAAGGGCAGGAAAGCGATCCTCGTCGGGTTCCTCAAACGTCAGCGATCCGATCTCCGCGAGATTCAGTGAAGCGACCGGGCCAGGGTGATGCCGCGGCCAGGTGAGCGCATATTGAATCGGCAGCCGCATGTCTGGCTGGTTGAGCTGTGCAATCGTACTGCCGTCAACGAACTCGACCAGGGAATGGATGATCGACTCGGGGTGAATCACGATGTCGATCTGGTCGAATGGCATGGCAAAGAGATGATGCGCTTCGATCAGCTCCAGCCCCTTGTTGACCAGCGTCGCCGAGTCCACGGTGATCTTCCCGCCCATGTTCCAGGTGGGGTGCTTCATCGCCTGCTCGACGGTGACATGCGCCAGCTCTTCGGCGGGGGTTGTCCGAAATGGCCCGCCCGATGCAGTAATGACGATCCGGCGAACCTCGTCGTGGATGCCTGATGCCATGGACTGCCAGATGGCGCTATGTTCGCTATCCACCGGCCGGATAGTGATGCCATGCTGCGCCGCCAACGGCATGATGATGTCGCCCGCGCAAACAATCGCTTCCTTGTTGGCAATCGCCACCTGTTTTCCCGCCTCAATGGCGGCGATCGTCGCGGCGATGCCGTCATGGCCCGACATCGCGAACACAACCAGGTCGACATCTGGATGGGTCGCGGCGGCTATGAGCGATTCTGGAGACGAGGGAAGTGTCTCGGCCGTGGTGGAGGCGGACAGCGCTTTGCCGGACACGACGAGTGCGGGAATATGGACGCGGACCTGTTGTTCCAGGAGCTCGACGTTGGAGCCGGCGGCAAGGCAGACGACCTTGAACTGGTCGGGAGCGCGCTCAATCACGTCAAGTGTCTGGCGACCGACCGATCCGGTAGATCCGAGGAGCGCAATGTTGGTCGGCATGGTCGGTACTCCCAAAGATCAATCGAGCGTCACGAGCTTAGTGAATGGCGGTAGCAAGCACCCAGGCGACGAGTAGCGTGGGGAAGAGCGCGTCCATCCGGTCGAAGATGCCGCCGTGGCCAGGGATGATCGAACCGCTGTCCTTGACGCCGGCGGCCCGCTTTATGAATGATTCAAACAAGTCGCCATAGATCCCTACCGCGGCGAACACGGCGCCGATCAGGATCGCCAGCGGGATCGACACGGCCGGTATTCCGAAGACGACCACGAGTGTCACGGTCGCGAACACAGCGCCAAGCACAGCGCCCGCGGCCCCCTCAAGTGTCTTTTTGGGGCTGATGTGGGGCAGCAAGGGCGTTCTGCCAAACGACCGGCCAACGAAAAGCGCGCAGGTGTCTGAGAGCCAGGTCGCCGCTATCGCGACCATCACCCACGCCATGCCCAAGGCGGTAGAGTCTCCTGTCAGTGAGAAGAACTCACCCAGGTTGTCTGCCCAGCCAGTCTGGAGGGGTCCGGGCAGCTCACGAAGGCCGATGGCGGCATGGACCGAAAGACCAACATACGCGCTGATCGCCATGGTCGACATCAGCGATGCGAAGGTATCGGCATCGGGATTGGAGTGGAACAGGATTGTGGCTGGAAGCAATGCGACGATGGCGATGACCAGGGTCGTTCCCCACGCCTGCTGCGTGAGCAGCGCGATCGAGGCACTGGATACGATCACCGCATATCCTGAGAGTCGCAGCGCGGACCCAAGACCGATGCGTGGGGTCATGCGGGCGGTCTCGTGATAGATCCCGACCCCAAGGGCGGTAACGACCGCTGCGAAAATCGCCCCGCCCAGCAGCGACGAGATGAATCCGACGACGATGATTCCGAACGAAGACAAGACTCGCGAGCGCAGTGATCGTTCTCCTGGCGCTAGTACGATTGTGAAGGAGAGATGGCGCCGAACCGTCGTTCGCGGCCCGCATATTCTCGTATCGCCTGCTCGAGGTGATCCGGACCGAAGTCGGGCCAAAGCGTCGGGCAAAAGAACAGTTCCGAGTAGGCGCCTTGCCAGAGCAGGAAATTGCTCAATCGGTATTCCCCAGACGTTCGAATGATCAGATCCGGGTCGGGGAGATCGGACGTGTAGAGATGTCGCTGCACCAGGTCTTCGTCGATGGCTGAATGCGGGACTCCGGACGCGACGATCTCCTGAATGGCGTGGACCAGTTCCTGACGCCCCCCGTAGTTGAATGCAAGCGTGAGGACGAGGTGCTGATTGTTTCTGGTTCGCTCGATCGCGCCCTGGATTCCTGCCTGGAGTTCCGGAGCAAGCGAACTGAGATCCCCGATATGGCGTAGCTGAGCGCCCTGGCGGTGCAGCTCCTCGGTTTCCGTCACAATGGCGCGGCTGAGAATGCTCAGGATTCCGTCGACTTCTTCCTTGGGTCGGCGCCAGTTTTCGGATGAAAACGCCCAAAGGGTGAGGTACTTGATTCCCAAACGGCCGGCTGCGAAGGAAATGCGGCGGATATTCTCGGTGCCGGCTTCGTGCCCTTCCAGGCGCGCCATGCCTCGGTGACGCGCCCAGCGTCCATTTCCGTCCATGATAATGGCGACGTGAGCCGGAACGCGAGCATCTTCGAGTTCGGAATGGCGATGCGTATCCGAATCAATGTCGCCCGTGTGGTGCAGTGGTGGTGCGTCCCCGCGTGCCTGATGTGTCATGGTCAGACCTCGAGGACTTCCTGTTCCTTGTCTTTTCCGATGGTTTCGGCGCGGTCCACGTACTTCTTCGACAGCGTGTCGATTTCCTCGGAATCTCGTCGTTCGTCGTCCTGGGATATCTCCTTGTCGGTGAGCTGCTTCCGGATGTGGCTGACGGCATCGCGGCGGATGTTGCGCACGGCCACCTTGCTTTCTTCGACGGTCGAGTGAACGACCTTGACCAGTTCCTTTCGCCGTTCTTCGGTGAGGGCAGGAATGTTGAGTCGAATGAGCTGGCCGTCATTGTTCGGAACGAGCCCGAGATCGGATTGCTGGATGGCGCGCTCGATTGCGCTCATGCTGCCCTGGTCCCAGGGCTGGATTACCAGGAGACGTGGCTCCGGCGCGGAGATGCCCGCAAGTTGATTGAGCGGGGTCGACGCGCCGTAGTAGTCGACGTGTACACGATCCAGCAGGGCCGGGGATGCGCGTCCAGTACGAATCGATCCCAGATTGTGGTGCAAGGCGTCCATCGCCTTCAGCATACGAGACTCGGCGTCCTTCGAGATTTCCGAGGCCATGACAGGGTCCCGTCCTTTCCGCAAACCAACGCTGGCGCCACAGGTCAGGCGCTACACATGTTCGTTCCTGGTTGAGGATACCAAAGTCCCGACGGATTCGCCGTTGAGGAGACGGTCGATGGTGCCGTTTTTGGACATGTCGAACACGATGATGGGCAGGTTGTTGTCGCGGCAAAGCGCCAGCGCCGATGCATCCATGACCCGCAGGTTCTTCTCGAGCGCTTCCTGGTGGGTGATGTGCTCGTATAGCGTTGCGTCCGCGTTCGTGCGTGGATCGGACGAGTAGACGCCGTCGACACGGTTCTTGGCCATCATCAGGACGTCGACATCGAGTTCAAGCGCGCGCAACGCGGCGGCGGTATCGGTGGTGAAGAACGGATTGCCGGTGCCCGCGGCGAGTATGACAACCCGACCCTTCTCCATGTGGCGGATCGCGCGGCGTCGAATATAGGGTTCCGCCACATCGCGCATTTCGATGGCGGTCATCACCCTGGTTTCGACGTTCTGCTTTTCAAGCGCATCCTGCAGCGTCATGGCGTTGAGTACCGTTGCAATCATGCCCATATAGTCACCGGTGGCGCGGTCCATGCCCTTGCTGGCGGCCGATAGCCCTCGCCAGATGTTTCCGCCGCCGATCACGATGCCGAGTTGCACTCCGGATTTCAGCACTCGGCCCAGTTGCTCGGCCAGGCCGGTCGCGACAGTCGGGTCGATGCCAAATGCCTGTTCTCCCATCAGCGCTTCGCCGCTGAGCTTGAGCAAGATTCGCTGATAGGAAGGTGGCATGGTGTTCTCCCTGGAGTGAGACGGAGCAGAGGACCAGTGGACGCAACTCGACGCCGTCCTGACTCAGAGACGGCGTCGAATCGAAGACGTCAGGCGTCGGTTGTTTTCGTCAGTACTTCAGCGGAGGTGCTGCCACCACCGAGTTCGAAGCGGCTGAACCGGCTCACCACGATGTTCTCGCCCAACACCGCGATATGCTCCTTGATCAGATCTCCGATCGTCTTCTTGGCGTCCTTGATGAAGACTTGGTCGAGAAGCGCAACCTGGACCACGGCCTCATCACGGGAGCCGAACTCGCCCTCGAGTGCCGCGACGTCGCCTTCGGGAATGTCGGTGCTGATGAGGTAGCGAGGGGAGGTGGCAGCTACCTGCATGGCGATGTCGTGCGCCAGCTTCTGGAAGTCGGGGGTGCGGGCGACGAAATCGGTTTCGCAATTCACCTCGACGAGCGCGCCAATGCGCCCTCCGCCGTGGATATACGGTTCGACGAGTCCTTGCGAGGCAACGCGATCCGCCTTCTTGCCGGCCTTGGCTACGCCCTGTTGCCGGAGCAACTCGGCGGCCCGCTCCATGTCGCCGTTGGTATCATCCAGCGCTCGCTTGCTCTCCATGATGCCGGCGCCGGTCTTTTCGCGAAGTTCCTTGATCTGGGAGGTGGTCGTTGCCACGATGCTCATGACCTCTCTGTGTGTGCTGCTCGCGGTTGATTCATCTTGCGGCTGGTTTGGGGAGGGCTAATTGTCGTTGCCGTCGTCGCCCTTTTCGGCAATGCCCGCGGTGATCGCGTCATCGCTGGCGATGCTGGCTTCCATGCCAGCGTCTTCGGCACGGGTGCTCTCGCGCTCGGTGCGACCGTTGATGGCGGCGTCAGCGATACCGGCGGTCAGCAGCCGGATGGAGCGAATCGCATCGTCATTGGCCGGAATCGGGAACTCAATGGAGTCAGGATCGCAGTTGGTGTCTACCATGGCAATCACAGGAATGCCGAGCCTGGACGCCTCATGGATGGCCAGGTGCTCCCGCTTCGGATCGACGACGAACAGGGCGCTGGGGAGCGACGGCATGTCGCGCATACCGCCGATCTTGCGCTCAAGACGGGCGAGCTGCTCGATCTTCTTGGCGGCTTCGTTCTTCGGAAGGAGGTCGAACTGACCTTCCTCCGCATCATTCTGGAGTTGCTTGAGCGCCTGAAGACGCTTTCGGATCGTCACCCAGTTGGTGAGCGTTCCGCCCAGCCAGCGCTGATTGACGTAGAACTGGCCGCTGCGCTCGGCTTCGCGTTTCACGAGCTCCTGCGCCTGCTTCTTGGTGCCCACGAAGAGGATGTGCTTGCCATTTGCGGTGAGGTCGCTGACGAACTCATGCGCCGCGTCGAGGAGTGGGACCGATTGTTGCAGATCGAGGATGTGAATGCCATTGCGCTCAGTGAAGATGAAGCGCTTCATCTTCGGGTTCCAGCGATTTTTCTGGTGACCGAAGTGGACGCCAGCTTCAAGGAGCTCCTTGAGGCTTACCGGGGTATTTCGCCGTTGTGCCGTTGCCATGTGCTCGTGACCTCACTTGTGTTGTTGGTACTTCCGCGCTGGTCAACCTGATTCCGGACCCGATTGTCGTCGGGCACACCGGCGTCAGTCACAACGCGTGCTCAATAAAAGGTCTGGCGCTAGGCCAAACCCGACCATAATTATACCATGTGCTTGCGTTTGAGGTTGACGAACATCGCCTTGCCCGACAACATGTTGACAAGGCGATGTTCAATGGAAGGTGTCGCAGGGTCGGCTATCCGGCGGGCTCGATGAAATCATCCGCCACCCAGCCTTGCTCGCCAGTGGCCGTCACGACTTGCCACCATGTGTAGCCCTCGGCATCCACCGGACCAGAGACGACCGTTAACTCTTCGCCGGTATCCAACATCGTCACGACATTGTCGGCAATCGATGACTCGGAGCGGAGATTCACGCCTTCGTCCGTCGTGACAACGGTCGTGTCCACCTCGATTCCACCCAGGGTTGTCAGCCCAGCCAAAACGTTCGACACGTCCTCGCCTGAGCTATCCTCCGAGACCTGATTGTCCGTACCGTCAGCGGTCGGTTGCTCCGCGTCGGGAACCGGTGTCGGGGTGACGACATCCTGATCCTGACCGGCATCGGCGACGACCGCAGTCGGTGGTGGGCCTTGATCGCCAGGGTCCGATGCGTTGGCGCCGGCAGTGTCCGGCGTGCCTGTCTCGGCTGGCTCAAGGGTTTCGTCATCGGCAATCTCGGCAATGCCGGGCTGTGTGGCGGTAATATCTTCCTCGCTGCCGTCATCGATCAGCTGCTGTGCCCAGTACCAGAAGACGGCGATCACCAGCAACAGGCCGATGACCGGAAGCGCTATCCGGAGATAGTCGGTCCAATAGCGGTCGTCCGGCTCGGATTGCACCGTGCGCTGGCGTCCAGCGGTCGCCTGGTTGGCGTCACGCCGCTCTGGGCGGAACGAGCGCTCCGTGTCGTCCGGAACATCGTCGTAGTAGTCATCATCGGCATCATCCGAGCGGCCACCGCCCCCGCCCGCTGACGAGAACTGAAGCGGCGCGCCAGAAACGACCGGTTCGCGTTGCGGCAATTCCGGGATCAGGCGTTTAAGGGATTCGAGAAAGGATTGTCGTTTCACGGTCGGCTGCCCCGATTTTCCACTTGATGAGTTCCGGGAGATGTCCGCGATGTGTGCTGCGCGGCTTCCCAGAAATCACTTCGCCCTCGGCGACAGTCCAGCTCATGTTCCTGAACTGGCCGGCTGTAGCCTGGTTTGTACAACACCGTGTTGCGGCACCATCCGCGTCGCCAAGTCGACGAAGGCTCATAATGTCGGCAGGTTCCGCAATGGTGGTCCGTCTTCAACGGTATTGCACCTCTGTGAATAAAGCATAGCGCAAGAGTGGCAAGATCGAAACGTCGGGCGCTCTGATGTGCGAGCGCAATCCGAACGCCGACGAGTTGCGCTGATTACAGCCGGTGTGTCGCAAGGCGAGTGCATCATACGCACACCGCTCACTCTACAATAGACGACGTTCCTGTTAACGTAGTTCCGCCCTGTGAGACACTCGCACAGGTGCGATGGCGACAGGACTACGCTGAGCTGCTTGAGTTGCCATCCGTCGACTCCGGCTGCGACTCCTGCGATCCGAATCGTCGGATGAAGCTGGCGCCGGTAGCTGCCGGCAAAGCGTCCCCTGAGGCCGCGGCGGACTCTTCCTGACCGGAGTTCGCCACGCTGCCAATAGAGGTGGGCATGCCGCTACCGCGACCTGCCGAGAGCCTGCTGTTCCGCGAAGGCATCTCCATATGTCCCTGGTAGCGGGCGCCTTCATTGATCACAAGGGAGGGTGTGGTGATCTTGCCCTTGACGTCGCCGCTCGGCATGATCTGCAGCCGGGTGCGGCAGCTGATCGTCCCCTCTAGCGAGCCCGCAACAATGATCTGCTCTGCCTCGATCTGCGCGTTGACGGTGGCGCCCTGAGCGACGTGAAGCGTGCCCTGGCAGCTGAGATTGCCCTTCACCGTCCCTTCGATCCGAAGATCGCGATCGGTGGAGTAGGTGCCATCGAAGTCGGAGTGCCGGTCTATCACGCTGGCGGATTCGGCTGTCGGGTAGGCGTCGGACTGCATTGGGGCATCGGTGGAACGAAGAGACATGGGTCAACTCCTGCTGGGTAGGAAGGAACGGATGGTCAGGATGAGCTTCGCTGGCGACGCTGGATGATCGAGTTGGAACGCGCTCTGGACTCCCTGTCCTCCAGCCCGCCCGGGCGAGCGTCACGCCCAGTCATGCTCAAGGCTCCGTTGATGGTTGCCCCCTCGTGAACGACAAAGGTGGGAGCGTTCACGTCGGCATGGAGCTCGCATTCCGGCAGGGCTTCGAAGCGAGAATGGGCGGTGATTGTTCCGGCGATCTCCCCGGCGGCGATCACGCGATCGCCGTCGATGGTAGCGTCGACTTCAGCGCCTTCGGCGATCCAGATATCCTCGGCGGCTTTCAGCGAGCCGGAGACCTTCCCGTAGACGTGGATGGACGCCTGGGACTCCAGGTCACCTTTCCAGGTGGTCCCCGTGGCGATCACGCTGACCTGCTGATCTGCCTGAGGCATTTCGGGGATAGCCGGCATTTCGCCGTCGTCGAGCGGGTCCAGCTGCTCGGTCCGCAATCCGGAGGGTGGAAACGATCCGAAGCTATACCCTTCGTCACCCGACAGGCGCTGGTTGCGGCCACGCTCGGATGATTGCGAATGCGTATCGCGCGGTTCGGTGTCGAACTCTTCCCCTTCGGGCTCGTCTGAGCCGATCTGTTGCCGGAGTGAGCTCATCTGCCGTTGGAACGAGTCGATCTTGTTGCTGTCTCTGCGAAACACCATGCCGCATGCTCCTCTGGTGCAGCACTACCACCGCTTGCGCGCGGAAGAGAGAACTTCCGCGCCGGACCGGCGAACGTGCGATGTGCGTGGACCGTGCGCCTACACTGGTCAGAACGATCGCGTCTTGGCCGTACGTTCATCGTACCATGGCTCACGTCGTTTCATACGACAATATCATACATCAGGTGTGTACGTACAGTACTTCCACGAGCAATGATGGATGAATGAGAGATCGGGCTGTCGGGACCGGGAGCGGGGGATGGGCGGCACTCGTCCCATCCGTCGTCGTGACCTACCTCATACCGACTGGCAGCAGTCAGACACGGTGACGATCGGACGTCAAACGGTGGGCGCTTCAACGGAACTGGAAACGGTGAATACGGTACTTCCCGGCGTCGACGCAACGTCAATGGCGCCGCCGTGTTCCTCTGTCACAATCCGCCAGGCGGTGTCGAGCCCGAGGCCCGTTGCCCGCACCCTGAAGCTTCGTGGTGAGGAACGGCTCGAAGATGCAAGGAAGGTCGTCTTCCGCGATGCCACTGCCATTGTCCTCGATTTCGACAACATTGTGAGCGCCTTCGCGCCGCGTGCGCATCGCAATCTTTCCACGCCCGTCTGTCGCGTCGATCGCGTTGTCGAGGATGTTGGTCAAGACCTGATTGAGCGTATTGCCGAAGACTCGCACGGGGGGAAGGTGGTGATCGTAGATCCGCTTGAGGGAGATGTTCCGCATCCGGTGAGTCAGGATGATCAACGTATTCTCCAGTCCCTCATGGAGATCGACGACCTGTTCGGTTCTCCACTCCACGCTAGGGTACGTCTGCAAACTCACAGCCACTCCAGAATACAGGCAAGGGTGACCATGGCCAGGTAGCTGCTGGCCAGCTGCTCATACCGGGTCGCGATCCGCCGGAAGCGCTTGAGGCGATTGATCGTCCGCTCGATCATCGGGCGCTCCCGGTACGCCTCGCGGTCATAGTCCTGATCCCGCTCGTTGTCGCGGGTGGGAATCACCGCGCCGATCTCCCGCTCATCCAGCCACTCCCGCAGCTCGGTTGCACTGTACCCTTTGTCGCCGGCCACCGCATCGGGCCACATCCGCGCCAGACTCTGCTCCAGCAACGGCATCGCCTGAGGACTCTCGTGGCGCTGACCCGCCGTGAGCGCGCAGACCACCGGCTTGCCGCCCCGCTCGGTCACC
>JACCVC010000135.1 GCA_013698305.1 Chloroflexia bacterium | reverse complement strand
GCGTGCCGATCATCGTCGAGGATTTGGGTGTGATCACGCCAGATGTCCTGTCCCTTCGGGACGCCCTGGGCTTCCCCGGCATGAAGGTCTTGCAGTTCGCGTTCGAGAATGATCCATCGAACATGTATTTGCCTCACAATTACGAACCTCATTCGGTTGTCTACTCGGCTACCCACGACAATCAGACGACGGTTGGGTGGTTCCAGAGCAGAGGAGAGCAGGAGCGACGGTCGGTCCAGGCCTATCTGGGCCGGGACGGCGCGGACATTGCCTGGGATTTGATACGAGCCGCCCTGGCGTCGGTCGTCGACACCGCCATCGTTCCCATGCAGGACGTGCTACGGCTCGGGGACGAGGCGCGGATGAACGTGCCCGGACAACCAAACGGCAATTGGGCATGGCGAATGTCGTGGGATCAGATGGACAAAGGGCTGGCGTTTGGCCTGCGCGAGCTTACCGCCATGTACGGGCGAGCGGGGCGGGACGCCCGGCGAGCGCCGAATCCATGGGACTACACGCTTCCCGATGCGACGCATCCCGCGTCGGACCCGTTCGAATAATCACAGCACATTCCTTTCAGCTTATCGGAAACGTATCTCTTCAACACAACCAGAAGGAGGCGCATGGTGTCCAACGGAGCATTTACTTTTGTCCTTCACAGTCATCTCCCCTATGCCCGTGAGGCCGGAATGTGGCCGCATGGAGAGGAGTGGGTACACGAAGGTATCAGCGAGACTTATCTGCCGCTGCTGGATGCGCTCTACGACCTCAAGGAAGAGGGCGTCGACTACCGCATCACGGTCAGCGTCACACCTATCCTGGCCGAGCAGCTTGGTGACCCGCTGATCGCGGACCACTTCGAGACCTTCGCGGAGGAGCGGGCGACGTGGGCGGCGGCTGATGTCGAACGATTCACCGAGTCCGGCGATGCCGAGCTGAAGCGCCTGGCCGAGCACTACCATGCCTGGTATTCCTCGACGC
This sequence comes from Chloroflexia bacterium, assembly GCA_013698305.1. Taxonomy (GTDB): domain Bacteria; phylum Chloroflexota; class Chloroflexia; order Thermomicrobiales; family UBA6265; genus JACCVC01. The sequence goes on along the minus strand of JACCVC010000135.1, from coordinate 1,557 downwards.
TGAAGAGCTTCCGGTCGCGGCATAACCGGGATATCCTCGACGCGCTCAAGACATTGCAGGATGAAGGGTACATCGAGATTTCGACGTGTGCGGCGACGCATGGTTACCTGCCGTTGCTGGGACGAGACTCATCGATCTTCGCGCAGCTTCGGACCGGAATACGCTCCTATGAGCGATCGTTCGGTCGAAAGCCGACCGCGATCTGGCTTCCGGAGTGTGCTTACCGGCCCGGACGATCGGCGGAGGAGACGGTTGACGGGATCGTTCGACCTTCCATCGAGACCTTCCTCAAGGAGCAGGGTATCCGGGTCTTCTTCACCGAAACGCACACCGTCGAAGGCGGTCGCCCGGTGGGCAAGGCAGCAGGGGAGGCGATTGGTCCGTACGGAGAGGTGTATCAGCGCATCGCTGTCGAGCCATCCGATGACCTGCAGGATGAGCCAGGCACCACCTACAAGGCGTATTGGGTCGGAGATGCCGCCGGTGACGTCGCGGTGTTGGCGAGGAACAACCGAACTGGCCAACAGGTGTGGTCCGGGACCTTCGGCTATCCAGGAGACGCGGCGTATCGCGAATTCCACCGCAAGGACGGCGTGTCGGGAATGCAGTACTGGGCAATCGGCGCACCGGGGACAGATCTCGGAGAAAAACCGCTTTACAATCCCGATCTTGCGCGTGAGCGAACCGAGTCCCATGCCGACCACTTCGCCCACCTCGTCGAAGATCTGCTGGAGGAGTATCGAGCCGGGGCCGGCAAGCCTGGCGTGATCTCGTCGAACTACGATACGGAGCTGTTTGGCCACTGGTGGTTCGAAGGCGTTGCCTGGCTCAAGCGTGTGCTTCTCCGCCTGGCCCAGAGTGACAAGGTTGACCTGACCACTGCGACACAGATGGTGAATTCGTACCTGCCGGATCGTGTCGTTGAGCTTCCTGAATCGAGTTGGGGTGCGGGTGGCAATCACTCGACCTGGATGAACCCGGAAACCGAATGGATGTGGCCGGTGATTCATGGGGCAGAGCGCCGCATGGAGGCGCTGGTTGCGGAGAATACAGATCCAGACGATGACGTGAAACGAGTGCTCGCCCAGGCTGGGCGGGAGTTGCTCCTGCTGCAAAGCAGTGACTGGCCGTTCCTTGTCACGACTGGCCAGGCGAACGAGTACGCGACCAAGCGATTTCGGGAGCACGTTGAGCGATTCGATCTTATGGCTGAAACCGCGGAACTCGGCGAGCTCGGTCCAGGAGCGCGAGAGCAACTGGAGCTGCTGGAACGTCGGGACAACCCGTTCCCGACCATCGACTACCGTGACTTCGCGGAGCGTCAGGGGCACGCCGAGATTCAGTGAGTCTTCTGGTGCCGAATCCGACCGAAAATACGTCGCACTTCTGTTGCAACGCCACATAGGGGAGCTTTTGTGGTCCGACACGCATCCGAATGCGACTACGGGCCGGCACACAAGGCCGGCCCGTACGTGCTGTTCGAATTTCTGTCCGCGCTGAGGATTACGACGTGGGCTGGTACACAACGTCGCTGTCCAGGACGAGCGGTGCGTATCC
>JACCVC010000130.1 GCA_013698305.1 Chloroflexia bacterium | reverse complement strand
TCTTCGTCAATCGCGCCGATGCCTGGCGCGGTCAACTGCGGCTCCTCGGGAAGCGTCGGCGTCGGCGCGCCCTCGGGCCTGCCATCCTCGACCGTCAGTTTCTGACCATCCTCCGGATGCTGCCCCTTCCACACCTCGCCGACACGAGCAAAGTCTTTCGGGTTGTTCCGATACAGAATCAGGTGAAGCCCCTGATCCTCGAGTACCTTGGCCTCAGGGAACTGCTTGTTGCTGACGTCCGGAATCGGGAAGAGCTTGCTGAGGTCGGCCCCGGTCAGAACTTCCAGCGCCCGCGCGTAGGCCACGACGTGAACGCCTCCGCGAACCAGCAGGTATCCGGTCATCGCCCGCACGGTCGGGTCATCGGTGGTCTCGTACACGCGAATCTTGTTGGCCCGCGCGCCGCACTCCAGGAAGAAGTTGTGCAGCAGGTCGAGCTTGAGATTGCCGCTGGAGAAGACGTTGTCTCCGGTCCAGGGCCGGCCCATCGAGTCAACCGGCAGGGCGGTCTAGCCGCTCGCGATGAAGTGGAGCGAGTTTCGCGACTCGTTCGCCACACCCAGCGGCGCGGTCGTTGGATCAGTGCCCCGCTCGCTTGCGCCAGACAGCAGCAGGTTGATGGTATACGTCACCAACTCGATGTGGTTGTGCTCTTCGGCGGCAATGTTGGCGATCAGATCGTAGAACGGGCGCGCGTGATCCTGGTCGCGGCCGCGAAAGTTCATGGACTGGAATGTGTAGTTCATCAGTGTCGACATCTCGCCGAACTTGCCGCCGAGCAGTTCCTGCACCAGCGACGCGCCGTTCGGGTTCGGACTCTTGGGCTTGGGCAGGTCGACCGCGACACGGTCATGACGAGTTATCATCTGGTTCCCTCTCCGCTGGACAGTGATTGCCTAAAAGCATGCGTCGGTGCGTCTGCATCCCTGCATCCACGGTGACGCCCTTGTCTGGAGCGCAGGTTTTGTGCCGTCGCCCTCTGGGGTACTACACACATTCACCTATCCAGGCTGCGAGATCGGGCATGGGCTGGGCGTGTCACAATCGACCGCCTCCCGTTCCTTCACCATGACCGCGGCGATTCCGGCACTCAGGAACGCGATGAGGGCGCACCCGATCATCACTGCCCGAAACCCGTCCACAAATGCCCCCTCGACGCTCTCCCGAAGCCCTGCCCCCTGCTCAGCGTCCAGTGACTCCGGCGTGGGAAGCGCGGCAAGCTGATCTTGGGACATCGCGATCTCGGCCCGAGCGCTGTCCGGCAGCGAAAGCTGGCCCAGATCTTCGTCGAGTGACGCGCTGAACGTGCCGACCATGAGGATGCTGAAAACCGCGATCGCCAGCACACCCCCGGCGCGTGACACCGCGTTGTTGATACCCGACGCGAGACCGCTGTGGCGCGAATCCACCGCGTTCATCACGGTCGTAGTCAGCGGCGCAACGGTGATCGTCATGCCGATGCCGAGCGTCACCATCGCCGGGAAGACGGAGATCCAGTACGAGCCGCCAACGCCGATTATGGCGAAGATCAGAAACGCAACCCCGACGACCGCTGGTCCGACGGTCAGTGGCAACCGAGCGCCAAACTGCCCGATCAGTCCGCCCGCCCATCGCGAGCCCGCGAACATGATCAGCGCAAATGGGAGCACCGCCGCCCCCGCCGCGGTCGCGCCGTAGCCTTGCACCTGCACCAGGTTGAACGGCAGATAGTACAGCCCGGCGGAGAGTCCAGCATAGAGCAGCAGGGTCAGCAGGTTGGCGCCGGTAAACGTCGACGAGCGAAACAGGGATAGCTCGACCATCGGCTCCCTGGTGCGCCGCTCGACCACCACGAAGGCGGCGCCTGACACGACTGCACCTGCCAGGGCGATCAGCGTGACCGTATCGGTCCATCCACTTGCGGCGGCCTCGGTGAAGCCATACACCGCGCTGCCTAGCGCCAGCGTGATCAACGCCGCGCCTGGCCAGTCGATGCGGCCGGTTGCCTGGGCATCTTTGGTTTCGGGCACCTTCGCGCAAGCGATCACGACGATGATTGCGATCGGCACGTTGATCCAGAACACGGCTCGCCAGGAAAACTGCTCGACCAGGAACCCGCCCAATGCCGGCCCAATCGCTGAGGTGATCGACGTGAACCCGGCCCAGGTTCCGATCGCCGCGCCGCGCGCTGTCCCTGACCAAAGCGCGCTGATGATCGCCAAACTGCCCGGAATGAGCATCGCACCGCCGACGCCCTGCAACACCCGCGCCCCGACAAGCGTTTCGAGGTTGGGCGCGACCGCCGCGATGATCGACGCCACCGTGAAGATAACAACACCGACGACGTACAATCTGCGACGTCCGAGCCGGTCGCCGAGCGAGCCGCCCACCAGGATGAGGGATGCCAGAAACAGCGAATACGCCTGAACAATCCATTGCACGCCGGTCGCGGATGCGTTGAGGTCCGCCTGCAGGAATGGCAGCGCGACATGCACCACGGTACCGTCGATGAACGCCAGCGATGAGCCCAGGATCATCGCGACCAGAATCCAGCCGCTGTTTTCGGGCGTCGCACTATCAGTCCGGTCAGTCATGGTGTCGTCCCCGTCACGAGGCGCTTCTTGAATCGCTGATCCGTCGTAATCTGGGTCAGCTACGCCTCGACTTCGTCCCGCGGCGGAGGGAGCGTCTCACTGAGAAGCACGTACCCGGCAACGCCAGACACGATTGACCCCATCAAAATGCCTATCCGCGCCGCATCCGCGACCGGCCCCGCTTCAAAGGCCAGCTCCGTAACGAACAATGAAATCGTGAACCCAATACCGCCGAGGCAGGCAATGCCGAACACATGACGCCACGCGATTGCGCCAGGCAGAACCGCGACGCCAGCTCGCACCGCAAGCCACGCGAACAGGGTGATCCCCAACGGCTTGCCGATCACCAGGCCAGCCACCACGCCCCACGCCACTGGACTCATGAGCGCGTCTCCAAAGCCGCTCACCAGCGGGATACCCGCGTTGGCGAACGCGAACAGCGGCAGGATCCCAAACGCAACCAATGGGTTGAGCCTGTGCTGCAAATGCGTCATCGGCGTTTGGACATCTTCGCTCAGACGTTCCAATGACTCGCTCGCCTGCTGTTGGGGTTCGTTGGCGAGCATGCTCGTAGTGGCATAGCAGGCGGCCTCGAACGCGTCCAGCAGTTGCCGTCCGCGAACGAGAAACTCGCTGGGGTTGATCCAGGACCGGGCTGGCACGGTCATCGCCACGAGGACTCCCGCCGCCGTCGCATGCACTCCTGACGCAAACACCGCAATCCATACCCCTAACCCCAGCACGGCATATGTTGGCCCCATCGCTGAGCGCCGGCAACGTTTGCCAGCGCGAGCGCCCCAAGCAGCACGGCGGCCATGCCGAGCGCGGGCCAGGAGATCGACTCCGTGTAGAAGATGGCAATGACCAGAACCGCCAGGATGTCGTCGACGATGGCGAACGCGGTCAGGAAGACGAGGAGGAGGGGCCGTACCCGGCTTCCCAGCAGGGTCACGATTCCCAAGGCGAAGGCCGTATCGGTCGCCATGGGGATACCCCAGCCCTCTACCTCGCCGCCCGCGCCGACAAGGTTCACTCCGGCGTAGATGAGCGCCGGTACCACAACGCCTCCGAGAGCGGCGGCGATCGCCAGCGCCGGCTGGCGGGGATAGCGCATTTCACCGACCAGCACCTCGCGCTTGATCTCGAGGCCGACGATGAAGAAAAAAAGCGCCATCGGTCCATCGTTGACCCAATGCCGCAGCGATTCGGTGATCCCGAACTGCTCCGTGCCGATGGTCAGATCGGTCTGCCAGAAACGCTCGTATGCTTCTGAAAGCGGCGTATTCGCCAGCACCAACGCCAGTACGGTTCCGAGCAGAAGAAGCCCTACCCCGGAAACGCTGGTGCGAACAAACCCCTCAAGCGGCGTCAAGGCCAAGGCCAGGGCACGCTCCTGGGCGGTTCCGGTGATATTCATGGTCTGGGGCGAGTTCTCGGCCAACTCATCGCCACGTACGGACCATGCTTGTCGTTCTTCCGATTTCTCCCACCGCCGGAGGTTGCTCTCCCGGTCGAACCTGAACACAACCCGGTACTGTCGTTGCCCGCGAGCCGGCCAGAAGATCTGCGCGCCGAGATGACCAGGGAAACGTGACGCTGCCTCGGTAATGCCATGCAGATACTTCTCGAACTCCCCTTCCCGACCGGGCAGCGGGGTGCGAGTGACGCTGAGCGTCACACCGTCGTCGCGCTCTTCAACATGCGGTGATGCATCCATGTGCCATCCTGAGTCGAAGATAAATTGCCACTGTGGCGGCCTTCACGGTTCGCTGCGCCATCACGAGTTTCTTTTAAAATCGCTACGGCGATGGCTCCATGGTGATCTGGTCGATGTAGCAGAACATCCAATTCTCGCCTCGCTCGAACGAGCGGATGAGCGGATGTTGAGTGGCGTGAAAATGTTTGGTGGCATGCCTGTTCCTAGAGGAGTCACAACAGCCAACATGGCCGCAAATCAGGCACTCACGGAGGTGAATCCAGGTGTCCCCCTGCTGTAGGCACTCCTCGCATCCTTGCGCGCTCGGCGTGACGTTGCGAATCTGGTCGAGATGGGTGCATTGCCCTGCCATCACTTGCCTCCTTTGGTCATGGAATGCGATCCAGTTCCAGTGCCGCCCGATCCCAATAGGCGAGCGTCGCCGCAGCTTCGTAAACGCTCTGGTAGAAGCTCAGGATCGTCTCACCGGGGTTGGACATGTGACGCGCCGCCTCGAACGGGAGGATGAATTGTCCTAGCCGGTCATGGTAGTAGGCAGCGTCCGGTCGCACCGTTGCCTCCTTGAAGCCATCCGGCTCCGGAAAGATATAGGCGTTGAATCCTGGCTCGCCGAGCGGAATACCGGCATAGTTGTCATTTCCCGGCCAGAAGCCAACCGCGAAATTTTCCTGATCCTCGGCGAATTGCATGAAGTTCGGTGCATCCTCGGGGAGCGAAGCCGGTCGCCCGGAAAAGCGAACGACCGCAAGGTCGAACGAACCCCAGAAGAACATCACGGGGCTGCTCTTGCCACCGAAGGGGGTTTGATACCGTTGCATGACTTTCGCCGTCTGCATCTGGATGCGCCACCAGCGATGAACAGCGTCTGCGTCGTAGGACTCGTTCTCATGATCCATATGGAACTCAACCGGATCGACGATTTCTACGGGCAGCGGATTGATCGACACATCGATTCCGAGCGAGCCGAGCACAGCGAAGATTTCTGCGTAAAACTCCGCGACCGAGCGCGGGAGCAGTGACATCGTCTTCGTTTGCCCGTCGCTGACGCGGACGTAGAGGTTATGGTCGACGAAGTCAAAGTCGATGGAAAACGCTTCATTGCCATACGGCATCAATCCGGTGGTGATTCCCGTAGAGGTCACAGAGAACGCAACGTTCCACCACTCGTTCTGGAACGGGGTGGTCGCCAGCTTGACCTTGCCGACCACCTGTGTCCACCGGTGGAGCGTCGCCTGCGTGTCCCTCCAGGCGTCGAACGGCAATGGTGGCCAGACCTCGGACGGTTGTCTCGGCATCGAGGAATCCCTCCTGTACACATACTGAGGTGATCCGCGTCTTTGCGCACTATGGTAATAGGGCGTGTTCGAACGACGCACCTGCCCATTTGGTGAGGGAGGCATGCACGGCCTGGACCACGACCGACCCCTCTCCGACCACCGAGGCCACGGGCTTGACGGAGCCGCCGCGGACATTCCCGACCGCAAGAACGCCGGAAAGGCTGCTTTGGAACGGCGATGCAACCGAACCTGAAGACGCAACGATCATCCGCCACTTGATATTCTCTTGAGGCCGCCATCGCGGCGTTCTGCGGACAACCGGGCGAGCGCGGTGTCGCACAATTGGGATGGAGGTGGATATGGTCGAGGCGCTCGTCGTTCCGCGAACAGCAATCGTCGTTCTTGCCGCCGAGCGGGCCACCTCGCTGGCGCTACGCACCGACGACGCCATTCGCGACCGGGTGTTCCGCCAAATCCCACGATCACCGGACGTTGTTGAGCAGTGACTGGACTACTGCTATGGCATACTCGCCGGGATCGACAACGTGCGAAGCCCGCACCCGTTTGGCCGCAGGATAGTGGAGAGATGTCTATAGTGACCGGTGCTCCTTCATCCTGTGACGATCCCGGCAACGTGATGGTGCGCGACGTGGTGATTGCCCGCGCCGTCGAAAATCTCACACTTGGCGCCGCTCTCGACCTCGGCTGCGGCATCGGCTCTCACGCGCTCATGCTGGCCCGATTGGGCTGGAGAGTGACAGGCGTCGACATCTCCTCCCACGCGATTCGCATCGCCAACGCCGCCGCCGAGGACCAGAATCTGCCGGCGCGGTTCATCGCCGACGACACCACCACCTGGGAACCAGACCAGCACTACGATCTCGTCTACAGCACCTACGCGCTCCCAGGTGGAGCAGACTCACACAAGGTGATCCGCACCGCCATCCGGGCGCTGCGTCCCGGCGGCACCCTGATCGCCGTGGAGTGGGACCACTCGATGGCGGAGCGGTGGGGTCTCGATCCCGATGATTTCCCCTCGCCGTCCGATCTCGCGTCGATGGTGCCCGGTCTCATAATCGAGGTCTCGGAATCCCGCACGATCCGGCACATGATCCAGGACGATGCCTACCGGGATGGCGACGACGCCTCCATCGCCTACCTTCGCGCCCGCAAACCTGACGACTACCAAGACCCGAAATAGGTCGAATCGCGTAGGGGCAGACCCTGTGCCTGCCGGTGTGGTCGTCACCGTACCGCAGGATGATACAAAGTCTGCCCCTCGGTGAATGTCAGGCAGGGGCCACTACACCCCCATGTTCGCCGGGATCGGGTCCTGCTTGCCTGGCGCGTCGATCCGCTTGCGACCACTCTCAGCCGGTGACTTCTCTGGCAGCTCGTCCTTTTTCTGCTTGCCCTTGGCGCCCTGGCCGGTCTTCCGGCGGGTTCGTGGCTTGACGAATGCCGCCTCGAGGACATCGTCGAGATGATCGACTTGAATCAACTCCAGATCCTTCTTCACCACATCCGGCAGATCGGAAAGGTCCTTGGCGTTCTTCTTCGGCAGCAGGAAGGTCTTGATGCCGCCCCGATGCGCCGCCAGCGTCTTCTCGCGCAACCCGCCGATCGGCAACACCTTGCCGCGCAGGGTGATTTCGCCCGTCATCGCCACGTCCTTGCGGACCTTGCGCCCGGTCAGCGCCGAGATCACCGCGGTCGCCATGGTGATACCCGCCGACGGTCCGTCCTTCGGGATCGCCCCTGCCGGGATGTGAATGTGGATGTTGCGCTTGTCGAACATGGCGGGGTCGATGTCGAGCGCCACCGCCCGCGAGCGCGCGTAGGACAGCGCCGCCTGGGCCGATTCCTTCATCACGTCGCCGAGCTGGCCGGTGAGCGTGACATCGCCCTTGCCCTCCATCACCGTCACCTCGATGGCGAGCAGGTCGCCACCGACACTCGTTACCGCTGCGCCGGTCGCGACACCGACTTCGTCATGCTCCTCCGCCAGCCCGAACTCGTACCGTGGCACGCCGAGCAGATCGGAGACATCGGCGCCATCGACCGTGAACCGCTCGGGCGCGTCCTTGGCCGCGAACTTCCGGGCGATCTTGCGGCTCAGCGCGCCGATCTCCCGTTCCAGATTGCGGACACCCGATTCCTCGGTGTACTCCCGGATCACCCGCCGGATCGCGTCGTCGGTGATCGTCAGCTGCCCGTTGTCCAGACCGTGACTCTCCAGCGCCTTCGGCAACAGGAAGTTGCGGGCGATCGCGAGCTTCTCGATCTCCGTGTATCCAGAGACCTCGATCACTTCCATTCGATCCCGCAACGCGGGTGGAATCGGATCGAGCATGTTCGCGGTGGTGATGAAAATCACCTTCGACAGGTCGAACGGCACCTCGAGATAATGATCGGAGAACGACGTGTTCTGCTCCGGGTCCAGCACCTCCAGCAGCGCCGACGACGGATCGCCGCGGAAGGTGTCTGCACCTAGCTTGTCGACCTCGTCCAGCACCATCACCGGGTTGCGGCTGCCGGCGTCCCGCAGCGCCTTGATCACCCGACCCGGCATCGCGCCGACATAGGTGCGCCGGTGTCCGCGAATCTCGGCTTCGTCGCGCACGCCGCCCAGCGACATCCGGACGTACTCGCGCCCGATCGCCCGCGCGATCGACTTGCCGAGGCTCGTCTTGCCGACCCCCGGCGGTCCCACGAACAGCAAGATCGGCGCGCGCTGCTTGTCGCCCGCCAGCTTGCGCACGGCGATGAACTCGAGGATGCGGTCCTTGACCTTCTCCAGACCGTAGTGATCCTCGTCGAGGATCTTGGCGGCGTCGTCCAGATCGAGCAGATCTTCCGTCTCCGCCGACCACGGCAGCTCGGTCAGCCATTCGAGATAGGTGCGGATAACGCCGATCTCCGGCGAGAATGGATGCTGCTGCTCCAGCCGCTCGAGCTGTACGATCGCCTTTTCCTTGACATCATCCGGCATGCCGACCTCTTCGATCTTCTCCCGAAGCTCGTTGGCCAGCATCTCCTCGGTCGAGCCCTCGCCGAGCTCTTTCTGGATAGCGCGCAACTGCTCGCGCAGGTAATACTCGCGCTGCTGCTTCTCCATCCCCTGCTGCGCCTCGTTCTGGATCTGATGGCGCAGGTTAAGGAGGTTGAGCCGCTTCTGGATGAAGACGCTCACCCGCCGCAGCCGCTCGATCGGGTCGAACAGCTCCAGCAGTTCCTGCCGCTGCCCGGAGGTGAACTCGGGAGAGAACGCGATCAGGTCCGCCATCCAGCCCGGATCGTCGATGCTGCGGATCATTGCCAGCACCTCTTCCGGCACGTTTGGCAGCATGTTGATGTAGGACTCGACCTGCTCCAGCACCGCGCCCATCGCCGCTTCGGCATCGGCGCTGTCAATCACCTGGTCTTCCTGACGCCGGACACGGCCCGCCAGGTAGGGGTCCTCGTGGATCACTTCCTCGATCACGCCCCGGCTCAACCCTTGCAGGATCACATGGTCCTGGCCACCGGGCCGGCTGATGTACTGCGCGATCTCGGCGATCACGCCGACGCGATGCAGGTCGTCGACCAGCGGTCGCGAGGACGGCCCGAATATCTCGCCGGATTCGCCGCCGTCACCATCTTCGGTATCGTATTCATCATCGTCTTCGTCGCCGTTCTCGTATTCCTGGGCGATCAGATCACTGACCATGTCGATCAGGTCCCGCCCCGGCGCACCGTCCTCGCCGGGATCGAGCTCCTCGCCGATCTCCCGCGCCGACACGAGCAGCACCCGTCGCGGCTCCATCCGCATCGCCCGGTCGACGGCCATGGCGTTTTCTTCCATGTCCAGCGGGAACGGTATTGTCATGTGCGGCATCAACAGCGACTCACCCGCCACCACGACCGGCAACGCCAGATGGCCCGGCTCACGCACCGTCGCGGTCACAGGATTTTCGGAATCGATCACGGCTTCCTCGGCGCCATCTCCTGACGTATTCTTCGCCGTCATCTTCGATGTCATCTTCGGTTTCCTTGTATGTTCCTTCGTCACATTCTTGTCATCGTGATCATTGTTGGACGTCATGGGTGATGTAACTCACTTTCCAATACGATGCGTGTCAAAGCTGCCCGACACGGTTCCTGACCTGCAATTGCGTCAGGCTCGCGGCTCATGCGCATTTCTATGGAGTTGCTCCGTGTATCGTCCATTGGGACCATGTTGATTGCGGGAGGGTGGCAAGAACGAGCTATCAGAGCCAATCCTTCGACGATCCTGGGACTACTGCTGTTCAGAAACCGCATTGCCTGTCGAATCGTCAGCGGCCGGATGGTCGGTTCTTCCCATCCCAATAGTGTACCGTTTCGTGCAACCTTGAGACAGTGCGCGAAGGTGTTAACTCGCCGTGCCACACTCGATGAGGCTACACTCCGGAGCAGCGCTTTCGGTGATTGTGTGCATCTACGAGAATGACGACCTTTCCCAAACCCGCCATCCGCGAAAGGACCCATCCGATGACCACGAGGCCAATCGAATCCCTCCTTTCCGAATCCGATGATCCGGCGGTGTTGCGGGAGTTCCTGCGTCAGGCGCAGGAACAGCTTCGCCAGTACGCCGGGTTCGAACAGGTGATGGCGGACAATGCCGCTCGATCCGAAGCGCTGCTCGCTGAGGCCAGCCGCATGCGCGCCGCCTCGATCACGATCGAACCCGAGATCGCCTCATCGCTCGAATCAATTCGTGCCCATCTTGCCAGCGCGGTCGCCGCGCTCGACGATCTCCAGGGCAAGATCGCTACCCCGCCTTCCTTTAAAGGCATCGGACCCGACCCCGCAACATCCGACCTTCCGCCAGGCGCCTCCGAGACAGAGGAGCCGACCATGGGGGGATCGACCCGCACCGACGTGCTGATCCACAACATTGGATCCCCGGCAATGGCCCGATCCGCCCAGGCCCACCTCGACAGCCAGCCGGGCGTCAGCCGCGCCGACGTGCGCGAACTCGCCGAGGGCCTGCTCCGAATTACCGTCGAAGGTGATGTGCCGCTGGCGTCCGCCGCCTTCGCTGATTGGGAACCCGAGCGGAACCGCACAGTTCTCACCGAGCGCCCCGGCGTCCTCGAGATCGACCTCACCGAAACCACGCCGTCGAGATAGACACCACGCTACGATCGGGGAAGTCCAAATCCCGGCGGTATGCAGGCTGGTTGAATGGCGTTTCAACGCCACGAAAACGCAGCGGCAGACCCTGTGTCTGCCAAAGGCGATGAATCGCAAGGTCAGGCCGATACAGGATCGACCACTACGCGTCAATCTCCATGCGATTCGATTTAGGTAGGCCCGAAGCCTGCGTTGATCAATGTGGCGGTCACGACATTGCCCTCCTCGCCAGCCAATCTAACTCGTATCCATCAAACTTGACCCTGGTTCAGTTTACCACTAAACTGTAACAAGTACGAGGAAGGATAGCGGACCAGTGAGCGAAGCAACGCCATCATCACCTACCACGCAGCGCCGTCATGAACTGCCACTCCCGGTGCGAACCTGGGTACGGCTCATGCGTGTCTTTCACCGGATTGACCGCCAGTCGAGCGATCGGCTCCGCGAGTTGAGCCTCTCCGTCGGCAGATTCGATGTCGTCAACCACGCCGGGCTGCACGAGGGCGCGACCCAGCAGGAGCTTGCCGACGCCCTGCTCGTCACCAAGGGCAACATCTGCCAGTTGCTCGATTCGCTCGAGCGCGATGGCCTGCTCCGGCGGCAGAAGGAGGGTCGGGCCAATCGCGTCTACCTCACCAGCACGGGCCGGGAGATTCGCGAACGAGCCATGGAGCGGCACATCAGCGAGATCTCCAGATCGATGTCCGCATTGGACGACGACGAGCAACGGACCCTGCTCACCCTCCTGCGCAAGCTCGAACGCGGCCTTGATACCGCCTGACACCTAGTGCCGACCCGCAGACTGTGCTGAGCACCGCGAAGTATCGGCTCGTCCAACCAACCTGAATCGTAAGGACAGACCCTGTGTCGGTCCGCCAGGCAAGGAACACCACATGCAACAACCCACCACCCCGATCACCGGCCTGCATCACGTCAGCGCCATCACCGCCGACGCCCAGGGCGCCGTCGATTTCTACACCCAGGCGCTCGGCATGCGCATCATCAAGAAGTCGGTCAACCAGGACGATGTCTCGGTCTATCACCTCTTCTTCTCCGACGCCGCCGGCAGCGCCGGGACCGACCTCACCTTTTTCGAGATTCCGAGTTCCGGGCGCAACCATCCCGGCTCCGGCGAGATCACCGAGATCGCCTTCCGGGTTACCACCGACGACAGCCTCGCCTTCTGGAAGTCCCGCTTTGAGCAACTCGACATCGCTCACGACCAGATCCACGAGCGCTAT
>JACCVC010000120.1 GCA_013698305.1 Chloroflexia bacterium | reverse complement strand
GGCCACCTCGACCTGTCGCCGCTGTACGCCCGATTCCTCGCGCACCTGCCCGGGCGGGCTCGCATCCTCGACGCCGGATGCGGCTCCGGGCGGGATGCGCTCGCATTCCAGCGCCTGGGACACAATGTCGTCGCGACTGACGCCTCCTCTGCGATGGCTCGCCACGCTTCCGGCGTCCTGAACCAGGAGGTCCTCCATCTCCGCCACGAAGAGATCGCGTTCGTGGACGAGTTCGACGGCATCTGGTCCAACGCCTCGCTGCTGCATGTGCCGCGGGCCGACCTGCCGGAGGTGTTCGGCAGGCTGCGCCGGGCGCTCGTACCAGGCGGCGTGCTGTTCACCTCGTTCAAGATCGGGGAGGGGGAGACGTTCCGGAGCGAGCGCATCTTCACCAACCAGACCGCCGGCTCACTTCGTGAATTGATCGAGTCGGTTTCGGGGCTGGAGCTGATCGAGAGCTGGGTCAGCAACGACCTGCGTCCCGGTCGCGAGCATGAGCAGTGGCTCAACTCGCTGTGCCGCAGGAGCGACTGAAGCAGCAGCTAGGGTTGGTCGACTCATCGAATCAGGATACGATGGGCTTATGAGTGGGGCTATCCCACATGTGAAAGGATGAGCTCATGGACGCGTTCAAGGTCGACGCCAAGGGTCGGCTATCCATCCCCCAGGAAATACGAGAGCAGTTCAGCATTGAGTCGGGTGACCTCTTTTTCGTCAAGGCCGATTCCGAGCACGCGACTATTCACTTCGCCAAGGCGCAAAATCCATTCGATGGCCCTGCACAGCACGCCATCGCGGAATACCACACTGGCAGAACGCGCAGTCTGGAAGAATATGCCGCCGATCGCGGAATCAACCTGGATGACGAGTGAACCTTACAGAGTCGATATCCTGCCCAAAGCAGAGAAGGATCTGGACAAGCTGCGTCAGCACCGCGATCAGGCAGTGCGAGAGATTCGCAAACTCAGAACCAACCCCTTGAAAGGTCACACGCTCAGGGGCAGCCTGCGTAGAACCGTTCTCTCGAGTTCAATCTCAAGGGCGAGGGAGCATACCGGGCCGTCTATGTCGTTCTGGACGATCAGCGAATCTGCGTCGTTCTTCATCGTCGGGTCGCACGAGAACATCTACAAGGAGGCGGAACGTCGCTACAAGGCCTTCCAGAAACGGTAGCCAGGGGCGATTTCGCCACAACCACCCTACCGCCCGTTGAGCACTGACACGCCCACCGACCCCACCATCTGCTGAAACAACCGCTCCAGCGTCCCGGACGGGTCCGACGTGACGCCGCCATGCACCGGCGTCGGTTGGATGATTGTGCTGGACGGCGACGCCAGCCAGTGAAATCGCTCCGCCTGCTCCAGTGCCGCGATCGGGCCGGCAGTGAGGTCGCCAGCGGCGATGCGGGCGAGGGTGTTGAGGTGGACGGCGATGAGTTCCTCGTCGGCGCGGGGGTCCAGCGCCCGCAGCTTGTCGGCATGCAGGGCCACCTGCGCGTCGAGGAAGCGGCGCGACCGGCAGAACATGATCACCCCGGCGTTGAACCGCTCGTCGCGCTCGACGCGGGGCACGACCTGCAGCGTCGTCCACTGGTACGGCAGTGCGTTCGTCGTGTGGCTATTGCTCGTGCGGCTGGTGGTGCTACTCACGGCGGCGTCCCCGGGTACGGCGATCCGGATCGATCTCCCCGACGCCCGAGCGGGTGCGGGCATCCTCGGCGTCGGCGACGAATCTCCTCGGCGCATCCAGACGCGTCGATAGCCAGGTGAAGTAGGCGCGACGTTGCCCGTCGGCGTCGCCGATCACCGCGTCCGTCCTCAGCCAGTCGTCCGGGATCGCCGCCACCGCTTCCCAAATAAAATCCTCGGAGAGGCGATCCACCAGGCGGTTGTCTGCCTCGACGATCGAGGACGCCACCGGCAGCAACACATGCTCCGAGATGGCGGCGAAGGGACGCCGCGCCTGCTCGGCTGGGTCGCTCCAGCGATGGTGCGGGTAGATCGCCGCGCCGTGGTCGATCAGCCACACCTGATCGTGCCAGCGCAGCATGTTGGTGTTGCGGGTGGTGCGATCGACGTTGGCGGTGAGCGCATCGAACCAGACGATCTCCGCCGCCAGCTTCGGATCCATCGTCGTCGCCGAGAGCGCATCGACCGGCAACGACCCGGGCAAGAAGTCGAGCCCCAAGTTGGCGCCGACGCTGGCGTCGAGCAGCGCGGCGATCTCCGGGTCTGGCTCGAACCGCGCGAAGGCGGCGGGGATATCGATCAGCACGATCTGGGGCACGTTGAGCCCAAGCTGACGACCGATCGCTCCGGTCAGCAACTCGGCGACCAGCGTCTTTGGACCCTGCCCCGCACCACGAAATTTGACGACGTACATGCCATCGTCGCTGGCCTCGACCAGTCCGGGCAGCGAGCCACCCTCGCGAAACGGCATCACGTAACGTGTAGCCGATACCGCGCG
>JACCVC010000110.1 GCA_013698305.1 Chloroflexia bacterium | reverse complement strand
GGATGTCGCCGGTCTCGACTCGCTGCCCACCAAGCTCGATCGGCTCACCCACGGACGTAACTTCAAAGTTCGCGTGCGAGACCACCGGGTACTGCATGAAGTAGTGAAATCCAAGCGCGTGGACCTCGTCGACATCCCGCAGTGCCCCGTCAGTCACCATCCCGATCGCTCCCAGCCGCATCGCGATGGTGGTCATCACCTCGCCCGCATAGGCCACCCGATGCGGCTCGCCACTGACGTCGGCGATGGCGATCACGACCGAGCCTTCCATCGCATCGAGCGCGTCCCACATCTGCCAGTACCCGTCGCGACCAGCCACCTCGCCCGGCACGTTGGACATCGTCACTGTCAACGCCCGACCCACCATGAAGCCGAGATCGGGAAACTGGCAGCGCACGCGCCCGCCGATGAACCCCTCGGTGCGGTCGCGCAGATTGGCGGGTTCGATCGCGTTGGCGATAGTTGGGCTATCGACGCCGCGCAAGAATGCGAGCGTAGCGTCGGAGAGCGAGGCAGGTTGTTTCGATGGCATGGCAGCCTCCATAGAAGTTGGTAGCTGAACATGGTGACTGATAGTCCCATTTCAGCCTGGCGCGAACATTCGTCGACAGAGCATATCCCCAATCGAGCAAAGGCGAAAGCGTGTGTCTTGGTTTAATAGCGAACCTCACGCCTCGACCGTCGTTCCGATCAGCAATCACTGGCAGCTTCACAATGGTTTCAGGGATAAAGAAGCATGAATACAACGTAACCGCCCGGGGGATGGCCCGGGCGGCTACAGACACCACATTTGGAGGGAAGGGGGGAGATCACTCCGTGGCTGGCGGAGCGACCTCATATGGTGCTGTCTCAAGTATAGGTGTGACAAATAAACAACAACGGTCCAATCGGATACATTCATGGGTACATTGGGGACGAATATCATCGAATATCCGTACTTCGGCACGATTGTGTACGTACATACCTTTCGATGTGATGGCGAGATGGTGTTCCTACGCCACACTGCGGCCAGGTTGGCGGGGATGCTTGTGGTATCTTGACTACGGTTTTACGCGGGAGTTTCGCCGCTCCTGGCCACCCGGCACATGACGTAATCGCGTGCGTGGCAGTCGATTGGCATATGCCGGGCACTGGCACGTTCCTCAGCGAGACCTGGAGAACTCCAGGCAGGAGGCCCGAGAACGCCCCGGCCAGGTTCCACGAGCACAGGAGAAAGGCGTTCCGTGCAGATTTACGGTGAAAACTGGATCGTCATCGCGTTCATCATCGTCACCGCCTTCCTGATGGGGTCGCTGCTGTTGACCCTCAACCAGATTGTGGCCCCATCGAAGCCGTCAAAGGTCAAGTCGGAGCCGTACGAGAGCGGCGTGCCCGGCGTCGAAGCTGTCCGGCCTCACTTCACGCCCCGGTTTTACGTGATCGCCATGCTGTTCGTCGTGTTCGACATCGAGGCGATCTTCATCTTCCCCTGGGCCGTGATCTTCGATGAGCTCGGCATGTATGGTTTTGCCTCAATGATGGTCTTCATGTTCCTTCTGCTTGACGGGTACATCTATGCTTGGAAGAAAGGTGCCCTCGAATGGGTTTGATCGACGACCGCTTCGACAAGAACGTTTTCGTTACCTCGATGGACTTTCTCTTCAACTGGGGCCGGCGACAATCCCTGTGGTGGCTTCAGTTCGGCCTCGCCTGCTGCGCCATCGAGATGATCAGCGCGTCGATGTCCCGCTGGGACCTGCCAGAGCGCTGGGGCATGCTGTTCCGCGCCTCGCCCCGCCAGGCCGACCTAATGATCGTGGCTGGCACTGTCACCAAGAAGATGGCGCCGATCGTCCGCACGCTCTACGATCAGATGCCCGAGCCAAAGTGGGTTGTTTCGATGGGCTCCTGCGCCAACGTCGGCGGCCCCTACGACACCTATGCGGTGCTGCAGGGCGTCGACCAGGTCGTTCCGGTGGACATCTATGTCCCGGGCTGCCCGCCGACGCCGGAGTCGCTCTATTACGGCATCCTGCAATTGCAGAACAAGGTGATTAAATACGACACCATGGCCAAAAAGCATGGAGTCGATGCCGCCGAGCAGCAGCGCCGCGCCGACCGCTCCGAAGCCATGGCTGGTCTGAGGGGTTGATCCGCAAGGGCAGGCCGTGTGTCTACCCGGTCGAAAGATTGACCCGAACCGCGTGAGGACACGAGGTCCTCCCCTACGAGACGGTGGCGTGACACCAACACAACACATGGTCAGAAGGAGAAACCCGTGACCGACGGTGATTCCCGCAAGAATTCCAACCGGAACGACGAAGGCACCATCGGCGCCGACCATTCGTCCGAAACGACCCGATCGGATCGGGATGACGACTACGTCGGCGGCTCGCCAGCGGCAGATCAGGACACCCGCTCCGACGGCGACCCACACGTCGAGGAACTCAAGCCGGACCAGGCGGAGCCGGACCAGGCGGAGCCGGACAAGAATTCCAATCAGAACGAAGAAGGCGCCGTGGGCGCCGACCCTTCCCCCGAGACCACCCGCGTGGATTGTGACGATGCCTACGTCGGTGGCTCGCCAGCGGCCGATGAGGACAGCCGCTCCGAAGGCGACGTCCACGTCGAAGAGCTGAAGCCGGACCAGGAAGAGCCGGACTGGAGCCGGGAAGCCTATACGCATGAGGAGATCGACCGGCACCCCGCCGTGCGCATCCTCGGGGCCGAGTTCGGCGACGGCGTGCTCGACGTGATCCGGTTTCGCGACGAGACCACAATCCACGTCCGTCCGGAGTTGTTCCGGGAGGCTTGCCGGTTTCTGCGGGACCATGACCGCGTAGCGATCGACTTTCTTACCGACCTCACCGTCGTCGACATGCTTCGCCTCCGGACCTCGCCCCGCTTCGACGTCGTTGCCCACCTCTACTCACTCCGCAACCGGATTCGCCTGCGTCTCAAGGCCGGAATTAACGACGGCGAGTCGATCCCGTCGCTGGCGCCGATCTGGAACGGCGCGAACTGGATGGAGCGCGAGGCCTACGATATGTTCGGCGTCATCTTCGAAGGGCATCCCAACCTCAAGCGCATGCTACTTCCTGACGACTGGGACGAGGGACATCCGCTCCGCAAGGACTATCCGCTCCGGGGATGGAAAGAGTTTCCCGTGTATAACACCGAACGCACGGTTCCACGGGTCCGCACCCGCTGGACCGGCAGGGGAGTCTGAGCTCCATGGCATCCACCACAGACCGTCCAACCGACGACAGGTACAGCGAGCTCGAACAGTCGCCCTATGGAGCGCCTGGGTCCGTAGTCAACGAATCCGCCTCGCCGACCGGCACATTGACCGTGACGCAAGACGACCTGTTGCCGTCCGGCGAGCGCCAGATGACTCTGAACATGGGGCCCCAGCACCCGAGCACGCACGGCGTGATGCGCGTGGTGCTCAAGCTCGACGGCGAGATGATCACCGAATGTGACCCGATCATCGGCTACCTGCATCGCGGCACCGAAAAGCTCGGCGAAGCGCACAGATACGCTCAGATCACCCCCTGGACCGACCGCACCGACTACGTCGCCGCGCCGCAAAACAACCTCGGCTACATCCTCGCGGTCGAAAAGCTGTGCGATGTCGAAGCGCCGGAGCGAGCGCAGTACTGGCGCGTGATCATGGCGGAACTCTCGCGCATCGCCTCCCATCTGGTGTGGCTGGGAACCCACGCGCTGGACATTGGCGCGTTGTCGATGTCGATCTACTGCTTCCGCGAGCGCGAGATCATCCTGGACATCTTCGAGTCGTTCTGCGGTGCCCGCCTGACCACCAACATGATGGAAGTCGGCGGCTTTTCGCGACCGATCCCGGACGGACTGATCTACCAGGTCCGTAACTTTATCAGGGTCTTCCCGAAGCGACAGCAGGAATACGACAACATCCTCACCGCGAATCCGATCTGGATGGCGCGGACCAAGGGTGTCGGCACGATCTCGCCGGAAGCCGCTATCTCCTACTCCCTAACTGGCGCCTGTCTGCGGGCTTCGGGCATCAACTACGATGTCCGCAAGGCGACGCCGTATCTCGTCTACGACCGCCTCGATTTCGAGGTGCCCCTTGGTGAACATGGCGATACCTTCGACCGCTATCTGGTGCGGATGGAGGAGATGCGCCAGTCGATCCGGGTGCTCCAGCAAGCGATCGACTGCGTCGACGGCATGGACACGCCGCTGATGGCGTACGAGTCGGCATACGTGATTCCGCCGCACAAGGGCTCGATGACCACCGCCGAGGACATGCAGCGGCACTTCGTCTGGACGATCAAGGGCTTCAACCCGCCGGTAGGCGAGGTCTGGCAGACTATCGAGCACTCCAAGGGTGAGCTCGGCTACTACCTCGTCTCAGACGGCGGCCCGATGCCCTACCGGTTCCGGATCCGCACGCCGGATTTCGTCAACCTGGCGGTGCTGCCACACATGGCGCAGGGAGCATTGCTGGCCGACGTGGTGGCGCTGATCGGCACCATCGATATCGTGCTTGGCTCGGTCGACCGGTAATTCGAGGAGAACACGTCGGCAACGCGCCCGACATCGCGGTACCATTGCGGCGGACGCTGGCGCGGCGATCACAGGCGCGTCCATTAACGGCCACGCCTGATGGTGGCAAACAGGGGTAGAGAGAAGCGTGTCGGCGGTTTCCGCATAGCGCGGTGTCCGGTGGCGCTTGGCAAGGGCTGATTGCGGAAGATGGACCAACCGATCTGGATCACGTTCATCGTGGCCTTCGCGATTATGAATGTGCTGCTCGTCAGCATGGCCTATATGACCTG
>JACCVC010000100.1 GCA_013698305.1 Chloroflexia bacterium | reverse complement strand
CGGCATGCTCGAAGAGGCGCGACGGCATGAGGCGATTGTCGACAGGCCGGTCACATTCAATCAGGTCGACGCCAGCGCACTTCCCTTTGGAGATGCGACGTTCGACACGGTCACGACCAGCCTGCTGCTCTGCACCGTGCCCGATCCGGAAGGGACGCTGCGGGAGATGTCGCGGGTTGCTCGACCTGACGGACGGATCGTCATCCTCGAACACGTTCGCGCCCACAATCGGCTCCTCGCCGGCACACAGCGACTGCTCAGCCCGCTACAGCAACGGCAGATGGGGTGCCACCTCGACCGCGCCACCGATCAGATGGTGCGTGACATGGGGTTCACGGTCGTGGATCACCAGACGCGCTTCTTCGGGGTCTTTCATCTGCTGGTACTGGAGCCCTTGACCGCACGGCATGCGGTTTCGTAGGGGCCGCGACCATGAAGGCTGGTAAACTGAGAGTTGAATCAACGTGGCAAGCCTTTTCTGCGCAACATCTACTATCAGGAGTACATCGCAATCATGGCATTCTCGATACGAAAATATGCCAGGCCCGGCGACCCGCGCGACGTCGCGCGAGCCAACATCCCGGAGGCGCCGGGGGCGTCATGGTCTCCTCAAATCCCAGGCCAGGTTCCGGATCGCTCTAACATCCCCGGCGAGACAGAGCTGCCGGTGCCGCCGCCCAGCCAGCCCGGCGTCCGAAACATCCCGACCACGGAACGCGGATCGGCGCAACATATCATGCGGATATTCGCGCCCAGGGACGGCAACGAGGACGACCCCGCTCGCTTCGAGCAGGCGCCGGTGAGCTACGAGGAGCTTCGCAAGGCCACCCCTGCCCTGCGCACGCCCCTGCGCCCCACCCCCGGCTATGCCCTGGCCGATGGCGCCCGTCAACCGAGCGCGGAGATCGCTGCGCTGGGCGCCACCTCGAGCACGAACGAGCCTGCCCCAGGCGAATAGCACCCCGCGCTGTGTACGAAGCGCATCGAGGAGGCATCGGCCATGACCAGTCCCGAAATCGTCGAAGTTCCCGCCTTGCGCGTGGTCGGAGCGAGCATCCGGACCTCGAATCAGTCGCAGATAGAGGCGGAACCCGGTCAAGGCCCGATCGGACAGTTATGGCAGACCTTTGCCGACCTCGATGTCGGCAAACGGGTTCCGAACCCGCACGTCTCGGGCGAGGTGGTGGCGATCTATCACGATTACGAGTCGGACGCGTCCGGCGACTATACGCTGACCATCGGCCTGCGGGTAACATCGCTTCATCAGGTACCGAAGGGTCTGGAGGGGATCGAGGTGCCGTTCCAGCGATACGCGCGCTTCCCGGTCGAAGGGCCATCGGACACGGCGATCCCCGAGACGTGGCGGGCAGTTCAGGAGACCGACCTCGACCGCGCCTGCACCTTTGATCTGGAGATCTACCAACCCGACAGCACACCCGAGTTGGTAAAGGCCGAGATCCTCGTCGCGCTCAAGTAACCAATGCGCACGCCAGTCAAACGGATTTCATCCCATGTCCCAAGCCAGCTTCGCGAGCTCTGACGATGGCCTGGGCGCGGTCGGCAACCTGAAGCTTGCTGAAGATGCTGGAGACGTGGTTGCGGACGGTCTTCGGACTGAGGTAGAGGCGGTTGGCGATCTCGGCGTTGGCGTGACCGGCGGCGATCAGGTCGAGAATCTCTCGTTCACGGTTGGTGAGGTCAGGAAACGGCAGCGGAGGCGTGGACGGCTTCGCCGCGAAAAAGGCAAGTAGCCGGTGAGCGATGGCCGGGCCGAAGATTGTTTCGCCGCTTGCGACGGCGCGGATGGCGCGCAGCATCTCCGCCTGGTCCGCGCCCTTGAGAACGTAGCCGCGCGCTCCGGCCCGCATCGCGGCAAAGACCGAGTCATCATCCTCGAACATCGTGAGCACAACAATCCCGACCGCCGGGTTCGCCTGAAGGATACGCAACGTCGCCTCGATCCCGTTCATGCCGGGCATCTGTATGTCCATCAGCACAACGTGGGGTGACAGCGAGGCAACCTGGACGATTGCCTCCTCGCCCGAGGCGGCCTCGCCAATAACCTCGGTGTCGGCGACTGAGCCGAGGAGTGCGCGTAGGCCGTCCCGAAACAGGGTGTGGTCGTCCGCGATCAGGATGCGGATCGGCGGGGGATTCTCAGCCATCAGCCTTGGCTTTCAGGTGAATAACGGCCATCGTCTGGCGCCGACGGGAGAGGCAAGCTTGCCGTGACCCGGCATCCCTCGTCCGGCGTCGATCCGATCTGGAGCGTGCCGCCAAGCTCCGCCGTCCGCTCCCGCATCGCCGTCAGCCCCACCCCCGCGCGAACATCCGCTGGTATGCCTCGTCCATCGTCTGTCAGCTCGACCACGAGGCAGTCGCCGGACAGCGTCAGCCGCACACGACACGTCCGTGCCGAGGCGTGTCGCACGACGTTGGTCAACGCTTCAAGCGTGATGCGGTAGACGGCTACCTCGACGGCGGCGGGCAATGCAGGGAGCGTATTCGGAGTGTCGACGACAATGTGCAAACCCTCCCCCTCCAGGCGCGCGGCGTGCACGCGCAGCGCCGGGACGAGGCCGAGTTCGTCGAGTGCCGGTGGCCGCAGGTCGTAGACGGCCCTCCGTACGTCAGCGATCGCGGCCTGGGTCTGGGTCTTCAACTCACCGAGGAGCGCATCGACCGCGCCGGGATCGCGCGGAAGCAGGTTGCGCGCCGCGTCGAGCTTGAGCGTGATGCCCGCCAGCGAAGGGCCGACGCCGTCGTGCAGATCGCGACGGAGCCGGCGGCGCTCCTCCTCACGCGCCGTGACCAGTCGTTCCCGGGAACGCTGAACCTCTCCGGTCAGGCGGACAGCGTAAGCGGCGGCGCCAACCTGCCAGGCCAGGTCTTCCAGGAGCCGGCGGTCGGCGCGCGTGAAGGTGTCGCCGGGGGCGCGGGGCGCGAGCGAGAGCTGTCCCACCGGCTCTGTTTGGTAGATGAGTGGCAGGTTGAGGAGGTCAGGGCTCGGAGTGCCATATGCGGCGGCAACGCTCAGCGTCTGGCCCTGGCGCAGCGCGATGGCGACGTATGGCAGCTTCAGCGCCTCGGCGACGGTCTCGACGATCGTCGGCAGCACCGCTTCCGGCGCCAGCGTTGCCTCCAGCCGTCGGCCGAGGCGGGAGACGACAGCGTAGGGATCGTCACGATCCCCGTAGACGAAGCGGTTGACGAGCCGCTGCACCCGGTCGCGTAGCGGATGGAAGAGAAGCGCGATGAGTCCGGTGGCGACGAGGGACGGAACGAGGTCGCCCCGAGCGTGGACGAGCGTGCCCAGAAAGCCGACCACCACCACGTAGGTCCCGACGACGAACGCGGTCAGGCTGCCCCAGACGAGTGTCCGGCTGAGGACGAGGTCGACGTCATAGAGGTCGTGCTTGAGGATGGCGATGCCGATGGCGGTGGGCAGCGCCGCGAAGGCGAGATAGAACAGGGGTTCCTCAACTGTATCCGGCACGCTGAACACGAACTGGGTGCCTACCATGAAGGCGACGACCGCGGCGCCACCGAGGACGAGCCACTCGAGCTGCCGCCGCTCGCTGCCGTCGGCGCGGCGGAACCGGGGTACGGTCGAGCCAATCGCCAGCATGAGCGTGACAAGCATCAGCATCGTCCCGAGCGCCTCCGCGGCGCCGAAGACGGTATCGCCGCCCGGGACGCCGAGCGGATTGGTAACCGACGGAGGGTAGGAAGCGTTGCGGAACGGGCCCGGGCGAAAGGCGGCGAGCATCGACAGCCCGATGCCCGCCACGGTGATCCATGTGACGATCCGCCAGGCCGGCGAGGGAAGCCGACCGTTCGGAAAGTACAGGAGCACGAGGGCGAAGAGGCCGATCACGGTGACCTCGCCCTTGAACGCCTTGAGCCATGCGACCGCCTCGCCGCCCCACAGCACGCCCGGCCTCTCCACGAAGACGTAGGCGGTGTACTCCTGAGCAAAACCATGGAGAGCGAAGGCGCATCCGAGCGCGATGAGCAACCAGCCAATCGGATTGCGGACGTGACGGACCGCGACGAGCGCGCCCACGGTTCCGAACGCGATGGTCAGCCCAGCGTTGCCGCCCGCCTCGACCAGACCGGTCTCGCGCTGGGCCGCGCCGTTCACGGCGGCCAGGCCCAGCGATAAGGCGGCGCCAGCGACACTGGCTATCCAGAGGAGCCATGCCAAGCGGAACATGAGTTTTGCGCCCTTGCTATCCATGCCGCATTCCACCGCATCTCCGACCGGCGATACCCGGGCCAACTCACCTACGGTATCACCACTGTACCCGAGTCAGACGCTACGCGCGGGCGGACGATCGGCCTGGCGTCATCTGATCGGTGGGCGGTCCTGAAGAGGCCCATGCCGAGAATGAGCCAGGCCAGTCCTGTAATCAGGATGCCCGCTTCGTTCTCAGCATATGCAGGGCCCCGGTCACCCACCATCGGTTTGGCAATGCCGTCCAGGATGGCGTATGAGATGAAGAAGATGATTGGCGAAAGCGCAATGGCAGCAACGAGCACCAGCCGCATCCGGCGGCCCGCCAGCATGGCGCCGACGGCCGTTGACCCTATGACCATGAGCGCCACACCAAGAAGGTAGAAGAATGCCGCGGCGCCCTCGTCGGTCACCTCGCCATCAGTCGCGATGATGACGGCCACCTTTGCCAGCCAGCTGAGACCACCCAGGGCTGCCGCGACGCTTCCGATACTGAGCCATCGTTCCCGAGTCATCACTCTCCTCCATTCGTAGTCGCGATAGCGAGAGGGCAATCTCTGGTCATGGCGCGGGAGTCGCCGCTGACGACGATTCGGGGATTGTCGCCCCAATCGCAAGCTGGTCGGCCGGCACGACCGGAATGCGTGATGCCGGAAGAGTGAATGGGCCGTCGAAGAACGCAATCACGCCATCGCCCTCGGTCTGTGCAAGGACCAGGTCACCGGTCCAGGAGTCGGCGCCGTCGACAGCAATCTCGCCCGAGAGAAGGGAATAGCCGATGAAGCTTGAATCCTCCACTAACGGATCGGAAATGA
>JACCVC010000081.1 GCA_013698305.1 Chloroflexia bacterium | reverse complement strand
GTCTGACGTCGAGGATGGTTCCTTCACCGAAGCATCGGCCCGCGCAGCGAGAGGAGATGTCGCCAACCTCGCGGTCGATGCGAGCCTCCAGGCGGTGCTTGCCGCAGAAGGGACACCAGATGCGTGTCTGTTGCCAGCTAGCGGTATCCGGCGTCACCAGCCCGTAGGCGACCGCACCGGCGCTCAACTCCGGGCGTGCCAGCGCCTGCCGCAGGGCAAGCTTGCCGCGGTGTACCCGGACGGCGATTGCGCCCTCACTCAGGCCGAGCCGCTCGGCAATTTCGGCATGGGCTCGTTCGTCGATGTAGTGCTGCACCAGCACGTCGCGGGTAGCGGCAGGAAGGAGGGCCAGCGCCTGATCGAGCAGGTCGACGAGTTCCTCGCGTTCCAGCTCTATCTCCAGCCCGGGACCGCCGGCATGGCGTCGCGTCTCGTCCACGATAGATGGATCGTGCTGGCGGACGAGCCGTTCCCATTTCCCAGCGTCTCGCCCGCGGTTGCGTAGCCAGCGACGGCAGACGTTGCGAGCGATCCCGGAGAGCCACTGGCGCTGCGCGTCGGGGTTTTGTAGCTTCTCTGCGTTGCGCCAGGCTTCGATCAGCGTCTCTTGCGCCAGATCCTCCGCGGCATCCGCGCTGCCCGACAGGCTGCCGCACAGTCGGACCAGCCGTTCCCACTCTGCGGGCATCAACTCCACCGGCTGTCGTCGCTGGCTCTCCACCTGCTCCACCTGCTCCACCTGCATCGCTCGCTCCCGATTCTTCCATCGGTCCTGCCGCCCGATGCGCTGCTCGCATCACTCGCGTATCACTATAGAGTCGCCGGTTGGACGGGAAACCTTACACATATTTTTGACTTCAGTCAGATGGCCACTGATGTCCCGAGGCCGACGCTCGGCAAACACAAGTCAGGCCCGCCTCGGGGCCCGCTCTGAGCGCACGGAATGTGTCTGACAGCGCGTCACTTGATAGCTCGGGCAGATACTTCCCTGCCCCTTCGCTATGCGCAGCGGCGGCACAGGCTCTGACCCGAGCCTACCTGAATCGTACGTTCCATCCCGGGCTTGTGCGTAAGGATGCCCCCAACAGTGGGCGAGATGTCTCCAAAACACAAAACGTGGTACCTGAGTGCAGACTCTCAGGTATATGCCAGGTCATATCGTATTCGTCAGTCAACAGGTCGATGGCTCAGTCCCGAGCATCGTCGCCCCCGTTGAGTACGTCTTCGACCTCGAACGTTTCCGCAAGCTGCTGCTCTTCACCAAACGATGTGACCCAGTCGTGGGGCTCCATCGACAACTCCACGGAGGCAAGGTCAACCGTCGGGTCAATCAGGATGTGTGGATCACGACCGTTCAGGGACACATATGACTCGGCCCGCACCTCCACCTTGTCGTAGCCGCTCCTCTGCCAGAGGTCGGCCAGGTAGTGGCTGAACTGCACCGTCATGTCTGGTTGAACCTCGACATCGCCCGCCTGCTGGTTGGTCAGGTAATCATATGGGGAAACCGTCCAGGTTTCTTCTGTCGCCGGGTGGGTGACGTAGAAGGTGGTGTCGCCGGACTTGGTGTGCAGCATCATCCGCCAGGAAAACCTGTCGCCCTGTTCGTTCCAGGCGGCATCTCCCGGATAGAGGTAATGCCGTAACGGTATCAGCAACTGGAGGCCGATGTAGGCCGCCACGAACACGACCGTAACTCGCTGAATGAAGGGCCGTTGCGCAAACGTGAGGTGGGAGCTTGCGTCGGCCTGCTTCGTCGCCGGTCGGCGAGTGCCCAGGGGACGTTGCTGGAACAGGGATAGGATGGCCCTCAAGACGCGGCGGGGCAGATTGGGCGGCAGGAACAGGATGATCGCCGCGGTGGCGAATGTCGGGAAGATGCCGATCGAGAACATCTCGGCGTTGAAGCGGTGGAACAACACCGCCGCGATGACCGCGAACCACCTCGTCCGGCGCCACAGCAGGAGCGGCACGATGAAGAGGTCGAGGAACAGCCCACCGTAGCTCATGGCGTAGACCATCCACTCGTCAGTGAACCATCTGCCGATGATCGGGAAGTCCGGATGTCGCGACATCCAGGTGCGCATTGGCTCGCCGCGGAGCCAGTCCGGATTGAGCTTCGCCAGGCCACCGTAGATGTAGACGATGGCGAACTGGCTGGCGAGCAGGTAGAGCGGCCAGGCCGGAATGGTGTCTGACCGGAACGCCGGGCGCCTGAGACTGTCCATGGAATACGCGCGGTTCGCGGGCACGAAGATCATGATGAAGCTGACAAGGGCCACCAGGTAGAGGTGGTTGAGGTAGACGCCCTTGTCCATCAGGAAGAGGATGACGAACAGCAGTGAGAACAGCGCCGCGCTGACACGATAGAAGAACCCGACCGCGATGAACAGCGCCAGCAGCGCCAGCGCGTAGAAGTGGGCGTACATCCAGTTGCCGGGCCAGGGCTTGACCCATTCGAACCCGAGATAGGAGAAATGAAAGTTCGGCTCGATGTACTTGCTGGCGATCCATCCGTAGTTGAAGTACCGATAGATCTCCCACACGATGATCAGGCCGAACGCCACCCGGAACACGACGACCGACGAGATGTCGACCGGCGCGAAGAGTCGCGCCACCAGTGCGTCGAAGGTATCGCGAGTTCGACCGAGCGTCGGCGTCTCGTCGCCTGGTTGATGCTGGCGCTGGCCGTCCGCTGCCGCTGGTGAATGACCGTAGCTCATCGTGCTGCCCGCTGTCCCCGCCGTTCATCGACCTACACCTTGCGTCTATCCAGTCTACCAAAAGATGAAGGCTGGATGAATCCAGGGTGAAGACCGGATGAATCGGAAGTCAATCAAGTTGAGGCTGCTCGCGGGAGAAAAATACCGGCAGGTCGCCAGCTTGCCGCTGATCATCATCCCAGGCATGAACGGTTCGCTGTATCTACTGATATTTCGACAGCGAGGAGGTCCTACTTGAGCGATGAAAGACGAGCGAAGCTGTTTCAGAACGGTGGGGGCCAGGCGGTACGGCTTCAGGCGGACTATCGAATCGAGGGCGACGAGGTGTACGTCAGTCGCGATGAGGTGACCGGCGATGTTACCCTCTCCGTACACCCCAGAGGCAACGTATGGAAGGAATACCTCGCCTATCGGGACTCCCTCAGCGTCCCGGATGAAGATCTGGACGAGTATATGGCAGAGCGCCCGATGAACCAGCCGGTCACTCGTCGAAGCGTGTTCGAGGATGACTGATGTCCAGCGCAAAGGAGGTTTGGCGGTGGAGAAGGTGAAGCTGTCGGTCGAGCTGGAGCCTGAGCTAGGACACATGGTAGAGCGTGCCGCAACCAGCAAGGACCAGACTGTCCGTCAATGGGTCGTGAACGCGATACGTCATGAGTTGGAGGGCGAGGACGATGATGAGATAATCAGGGCGCCAAAGGGCGCGAAGCCGAAGGGCAGCGTCAACCCGCCACGATCTCGCAGTGGTCGAACGGTAGCAGACGCTGTGATTGAGGATCGTAACGCCTCATGGTGATCCCTACGTC
>JACCVC010000074.1 GCA_013698305.1 Chloroflexia bacterium | reverse complement strand
CTGGTCGCCCTGACGGAAGGCATCCATCACTGGAAGATCGCCGCGCCGCGCCAGTCCCTCGCGACCGAAGAGGTGATCGCTGAATCAGTGCCAGACAAGGCGGAATCCGCCGCGATCATTGTGCAGGCGCTGGACGACATGCGGACGCTCAATATCATTCCGCAACAGGCGGAATGGGACGTCACCTTCTTCGAGGAATACCAGGTCCCGATCTTCTATGACGAGGCGACCGCCGAGGAGCTGGCGCCCGAAGTCCGACCGATCCTCGAGGATCTGCTTCCATAATGCCGACGGCGGGGGGCGGGGTCTTGAACGGCCTCCCTCCCGGTTCGTCAGGCGGTGTGGCGGGAAGGGGCGCGCCAGTGTTCGGGTGGTACACGCAGACGCTGACGGATTACGTGCTCGTCGGTGGCGCGATCTTCATAGCGATGTTCCTGTCCCACCGCGTGTTGCGCCTGCTCGGGGTGGGACGGGAAGCGGCCACGGGCTATGCGCTCATCCTGCCCTGGCTGATCGGGCTGGTCGTCTGGACTATCGGCCCGTTCATCGCGTCGTTCTACCTGAGCTTCACCGACTACACCATCCTGCGATCACCTGAGTGGATCGGCGCCGACAATTACGTCGAGATGTTCACGGGCGACCGGCGCTTCTGGGAAGTGCTGCGGTTCACGCTTGGGTACTCGATCATCAACGTGCCATTGGGCCTGGTCGGTGCGCTGATGACAGCGACGTTGCTGAACCAGGATGTGAAGGGGCTTGGCATCTGGCGCACGCTGTTCTACCTCCCAGCGGTGCTGCCCGCGGCGGCGACCGCCCTGCTCTGGCGGTGGATGCTGGCGTCGGACGGGCTAATCAACCAGATGTTCTCACCGGTCTATTCACTGGTTGGCGTCGAACGACCCTCGTGGCTCACCAACCCCGACATGGTGCTGCCGGCATATATCCTCATGGGGTTGTGGGGCGTGTTCGGCGCGAACACCATCATCCTGCTGGCCGGACTCAAGAACATCCCGAGAGATCTCTATGACGCCGCCAAGATCGACGGCGCCGGCCGGTGGTCGATCTACCTCAATGTGACCCTGCCGATGCTGAGCTCGACGCTGTTTTACGTCCTCATCATCGGCATCATCGCCTCCCTGCAAACATTCACCCAGGCGTTCTTCATCCAGCACACGGCGCGGGCCGGCACGTTCATGGGCGTGTACATCTACGAAGAAGCCTTTCAGCGCAACAACATGGGCTACGCGTCCGCGTTGGGGTGGATCATGCTGATCATCATCCTGTGCTTCACGTTGCTCGTCTTCAAATCGTCGTCGGCGTGGGTGTATTACGAGGGGGAGCGCGCCAAGTGACTGCCGCACGAACCGCTGGCTCCAGCACACACCGAAACTCCTCCGACTCGATCCTCGTGCGCGGGTTCGTCTACGCGATGCTGCTGCTCGTGGTGGCCATCGTGATGGTGCCGTTCCTGTGGATGCTCTCGACGTCGCTCAAGGACGAGTCGCGTTTGTTCATCTACCCCCCGGAGTGGATTCCGAATCCGGTCCGCTGGGGCAACTATGCCGAAGCCTGGCAGGCGCTTCCGTTCAATCGCTTCCTGATCAACACGGTGTTCATGACAGTGCTCGCCATGTTCGCCGAGATTCTCACGGCGGCGATCGTTGCCTACGGATTCGCGCGATTCCGGTTTCCGGGGCGCAACGTGCTGTTCATCATCCTGCTGTCGACAATGATGCTGCCCGGTATCCTGACGCTGATCCCCAAGTTCGTGATGTGGCGCAGCGTGGACCGGATCGACACGTTCACGCCGCTGACTGTCGCGGCGTGGTTCGTCTGGGGCCCGGCGTTCGTGTTCCTGCTCCGGCAGTTCTTCATGACCATTCCACGGGAAATCGAGGAGGCGGCGATCCTGGATGGCGCGAATGCCGTTCAGGTGTTCTGGCAGATCATGCTTCCGCTGGTCAAGCCCGCGCTGCTTGCGATCGGCGTGCTGAGCTTCCAGGCCAACTGGAACAACTTCGAGGGCGCGCTGATCTACCTCAGTACTCTCGAGAAGTACCCGCTTGTGCTTGGCTTGCAGTTCTTCGGCGCCTCACTCTCACGCGCGGCGCCGCAATGGCATCTGATGATGGCCATGGCGACCGTGATGGCCGCGCCGATCCTGTTCCTGTTCTTCGTCGCGCAGCGATATTTCATCGAAGGATTGACCATCGGTGCCGTGAAGGGATAGGCTGCGGCCCGACTGTCGTCTCTCGCAGGGAGCCAGCTGACCGTGAAGCTCGAACGCCACCCGGACAACCCGATCCTGGAACCGATCTCCGATCACCCGTGGGAAGCCCGCAACGTCTTCAACTGCGGGGCGATCGAGCACAATGGCAAGATCATGCTGATCTATCGCGGGCAGGGGTGGGACAGCGATGTCTCCCACCTCGGCTACGCGGAAAGCGCTGACGGCATCCATTTCACCAGGCGACCGGAGCCGGTGTTCGGCCCGATTGAGCCAACCGAAGTCAACGGCGTCGAGGACCCTCGGCTCACGGCGCTGGACGGACGGATTCAGATGCTGTACACCGCCTGGTCGCCGGAGGCGATCCAGGTCGGCCGCGCCTCAACCACCGATTTTGCAACTTGGAAGCGCCATGGCATCGCGTTTCCAGGCCCCGACAACAAGGACGCGGCGCTGTTTCCCAATACGGTACGGGGACGGTATGTGGCGTTCCATCGCATCCCGCCGTCGATGTGGCTTGCCTACTCAGATGACCTGGTGACGTGGGGCGACTATCTGGAGATCATGACTCCGCGCGAGGGTTGCTACGACGATCTCAAGCTCGGCGCCGGCGGACCGCCGATCAAGACCGAGCTGGGCTGGCTGGTGATCTACCACGGTGTCGACAAGGATCTCGTCTATCGTCTCGGTGTCGCGCTGCTGGACAAGGACGATCCCACCAAGGTGCTCAACCGGCCGAAGACGCCTATCCTGGAACCTGAGG
>JACCVC010000064.1 GCA_013698305.1 Chloroflexia bacterium | reverse complement strand
GAACGTCAGGAATAACGTGGTGTTTCCGGTCGGCGTTATCCGAAGGAGCTCGCCAATGCCTATCGACTCCTGCCGCCGGCGCAATACGTCGCCCGAGCAGGCAGGGCGTTGGAGCCGCCTATGCATTGATCGGGCTAGAGCGCGCTCCTGCGTTGTGCCGCTCCTTGCGATAAAACGGTTGGGTTCCGTGACGGCATCTCGTACCTGTATCAGGAGGATATCATGAAGCGATCCAGTCTCCATACCCTGCTCCTCGTGCTTGCCTGCACCCTGTTGGCTGGGACGGCGCGCCCTATTCTTGCCCAGGAGGCGACACCTGCACCTGAGGTAACAATCCATGAGCCAGACGAGCTCGTCGGTGGCGTCAGTCTCGGCGAGTGGTTGGCGCGCAGCTGGCAGTGGGCGGTTAGCATCCCCGAGGAATCGAACCCGAACTTCGATCCGACGGGTGAGAGGTGTGGCTATGGGCAATCGGGCCCAGTCTTCTTCCTGCCTTCTGCCTACAGTCCGGATGTGACTGAGCCAATCACCTGTGTCGTGCCCCTTGGCGTTGCGCTCTTCGTGGGAGTGGCGGGATCGGAATGCTCGACGGTGGAGCCGCCACCGTTCTTCGGCCGCGATGAAGCCGAACTCGCTGCCTGTGCCACCGAGTCTACGAACGGCATTACCGAGATGAGCGCCAGCATCAATGGCCAACCAGTTGCCGATCTGGAGCAGTACCGGGCGGTCTCTCCGCTCTTCAGCATGCTCTTCCCGGAAGACAATTTCTTCGGAGTGCCGCCCGGCGTGGCCTTGTCCGTCGCCGACGGCTATGCGTTCATCATCGCTCCGCTGCCCGTGGGCGAGTACGAAATCAGTGCTTCCGTGCTCTTCGAAGGGGAAGACGATCCGCTGGCGACCACGATCCGCGTGATCGTGCAGGAGCCGCAGATCATTGAGCCAGAAGCCGCAACCCCGACCGCATAACGACGCGGGCTTGCATGCTGCACACGCATTCCGGTCCGGCGCATAGTGCCGGACCGGAATGCTTCCCGATGTGCCCGCAACATCATCCAGATCGAGCGCCGCCTCCGCTCCTCGGCTGCGGTTCTGCTTGCGTCGTTGAAGGCGAGCGAACACTATTGGCGAAGACATCCATAGGCTCTGCCGCCACGGAGCAGTGCAAGAACGGTGGCTACGTTCAGTACGGATTCCCGAACCAGGGACAGTGCATCCAGTTCGTCAATACCGAAAGGTAGTTGCGGTCACGGCGCCTGTTGTCTATCGCGCCTGACCTGTTTGCAGAACGGCTTGGATGTCATTCCCGAGCCGTTCTCTGTGATGTGGCAGGCGGAAGGCGCCTTGCTCTCACAGTCGTCAAGCTCTATGCAACACGCTTGCCGACCAGCGGTGCTGGAATCTTTATCTATCCTGGGATGTGCCAGCCGGACTTGACGCTAGCTGCCAAAAATCTCCAGGAGAATCCGTTTCAGCGCCGCGATCAGCCCATCGACCACGCTGCCGTGGCAATCCGGGGTGTAGACGGTTGAGGTGGAATCGACGGGATTGTCGATGGCGCCGAGCCCTGAGCCGCCGTAGCCGATGGCCGCGTACAGCTCGACCGAGACGAGAGGAGCGCCGGTTCCGGGATGCGTGGTCGGGATCGTGTACGTCGAGGTGAAGTTTCCGGTGAATGGCGCCCCTTCGGGGTTCGTGCTGAAGACGGAAGGCGGATTTTGTCTGACGAACGCTCCTCCTTCGTAGGTTGCCTCGAAGCTGTACGCCAGCGGGAAGTCGGCGTCATCGCTGCCCGGTGGGACATCGTAGAGATTGGTGACGTGGAACCGTTGGCCGAGACGCCCTGTGTCGCACTGATACAGGTCCACCGTGATCTCGCCGAGCGCGGGTACTGGCAGCGTCGGCTGTGCGCTGGCGCTCGTCGTCGCCATTCCGATTGTGCCGATCAGCAATGCGGCAATCAGCGCGAGTACTGACAACCGGTGTCCTCGTCGCGCGATGGGTTGGGTCATGTCTCACCTCTCGGTATTCGACTCGAATCGTCAGCAAGGTCGGCGCGTCATTACCTGCCCAGGATGTCCCGCAGAATCCGTTTCAGCGCCGCCACGAGACTGTCGACCAGGCTACCGCCGTCGCAATCCACGGTGTAGACGGTCGAGGTCGAGTCGGACGGGTTGTCGAGCGCGCCCTGGCCTGGGCCACCAGGGCCCACGCTCGCGAAAATCTCCACCGAGACGACGGGATCGTCCGCGGAACTTGCGGGGTTCGTGACCGGAATGGTGAAGAAGACGTAGAGGAAACCGGTGTATGGCGTCCCGGCGGAGCCGGATCCGACAACGACTGGCTCATCGTTGACAAGGCTCGCGCCACTTTCGTACGTTGCGGTGAATGTCGCGACAAAGGACGCGTTGGCGATGACGCCGCCCGCCGGTGACGGGGGCAGGTTGGTGGCCGGCACGCCGATTCGCATGTCGCCGGTTTCGCAGTCGTAACTCTCCACGTCGATCTCGCCGATGGTGGGCGGCGGCGGCGGCAGGGGTGGACCACAGGCGACGGTGTAGACGGTCGACAACGTGTCGACGGGATTGTCAATCGCGCCTTGGCCGGGGCCGCCAAGGCCGACGTTCGCGACGATCTCGACCGAGACGACGGCATCGCCAGCGGGGCCGGCGGGGTTGGTGACCGGGATGTTGAAGAAGACGGAGAGGAAGCCGGTGTATGGCGGCTCGCCGGCGGTCGAAGCCCTGACCACGATGGGCGAAGCGTTGGCATGGGTCGCGCCGCTTGCGTAGGTTGCCGTGAACGTGATGGAGTTGGACCCATCGGCGTCGCTGGCGTCTGGCGGAGTGGCGGGGAGATTGCTGACGCGCGTGAGGACTGGCATGCGTCCGGTTTCGCAGTTGTAGCTCTCGACCAGGATTTCGTTAACGGTGGGTTCGACTGGCTGCGCGGCGGCGCTCGCTGGCGACACGGCGATCGCGCCGAGCAGCATCAATGCCATCATGGCGAACAACGATGCCTGAAACCTTCTGTTCTCAACTCGCATGATCATGATTCACTTCCCAGTGATCAATCGTGTGGAACGCGCGGCGGGTTGCGCCTGGCATCATCCGTCCAGGATGTCCCGGAGAAGTCGTTTCAGCGCCGCGACGAGGGCGTCGATGAGACTGCCGCCGCCACAGTCCACCGTGAAGGTGGTGGACGTTGTATCGGTGGGTGGCTCGCTGGGACTGTGATAGACGGCCGCCGCCAGCTCGATGGAGGTGATCGGGTCCGGGGGGGTGGCGCCGCCAGGGGCAATCGTCGGCAAGGACGCCGTTATGGACACGTCCCCGGTGTACGGGGAGTCCGATGTGGGCGGGTTGAACACGTCGAAGAGGTTCGGCGTGGGGGCCGAACCTCCGCCTTCGAACCGCGTCAGGTAGTTCCATTTGAACGGAAACTCGAAATCGTTTGCCGGGTTAGCGACGTGTCGAAGGTTCGTGACCCCGACGTGAAACTCCAAAACCCCCGTCTCGCAATCGAAGCTGTCCACCTCGATCTCACCAATGGTGGGCGCGGGGATCGGCTGCGCGGCGGCGCTTGCCGGCGCGAGTCCGATCATGCCGAGCTGCACTACGGCGATCATCGCCAGAATTAGCAGCGGGTGTCCTCTTCGCTCAACGCGCATGGGCATGGCTCACCTCCCAGTGGCTCTTCGATTGTTCGGACAGGGACCCAGGATTCCTGATCGCCATTATGTCGTATGACGCACGGAAACGCAATGCCGCGTCACCGGGTCAAATGGTTGGGGGAACTGCGTCAGCAATCTCACCTAACCGCCCAGGATCTGCCGCAGGATGCGCTTGAGCGCCGCGATCAGCCCGTCGATGAGACTGTCGTCTTCACACCGCACGGAGTAGGTGATCGACGTTGCGTCGATGGGACCAGGGACGCCATGACCAACGCTCGCCTCAAGGAAGATGGAGGCGAGGGGCACGGGGCCGTCTCCCAGGTCGGGGCCGGTCGTGGGCACGAGGGTTGTCATCAGCACGTTGCCGGTAAAAGGTGAATTGGGGGCGGGTGGGTTGTAGACGCGAAACTGACTGGGACCGAAGGAGACACCTCCGTCGAAGGCCATCTCGTAGTTCCATCGAAAGGGGAACTCCGCG
Source organism: Chloroflexia bacterium (assembly GCA_013698305.1). GTDB lineage: Bacteria > Chloroflexota > Chloroflexia > Thermomicrobiales > UBA6265 > JACCVC01. The sequence continues at coordinate 885 of JACCVC010000064.1, read as the reverse complement.
TTGCTGGCCGGGGCCGGAATATGGGGAAGGTCGGTGACAAACACCCGGGCTTCCAGGGCGCCCGTCTCGCAGTCGAAATCGTCGACCACAATGGCGCCGATGGTGGCGCGGCGACTGCGCTGGCGGGTGGCAACCCGATCATGCCGATCAGCAACGACGTGATCATCGCCAGCATGGATAGCTGACGTCGTTTTGGTCCACTGTGCGTGTTCATGGCTGACCCCTCATTGGTGTATTCAGTTGTTCGGACAGGGACCCGGATTCATTGCACGTCATTGTGTCGCATGACGGCGCGGGAATACAGCATGAGCATGATCGCGGATAGCACTAGGGCGCAACGGTCTGCGGCTCCGACTCCCATTCGAAGAACCCTGTCACGCTAGCGACATGCTCGATAAAGGGCGCGGCCAGGTCCAGTTGCTCGGCAACTGACGCGCACCGGAGTGACGTCCGAACCAACGTGCCCCAGTCGGGATAGCGCCGCTCGAACTCCGAAAGGAGCAGCTTCTGCCTCGGAATCCACTGGCCATCGTCGAGGAACATCAGGCGGACGGAGGAGAGCAGGGCCTCGGTGATGAACGCCGACGCGAGGTCGGGGGCGATCAGCGCAATGTCGACCGCATCTTCGAACCACGTGGCAATCGCGTAGCGCTGCAGGCTCAGGGATTCGGAGGAGCATGACAGTCCCTTGTCCAAAAGCTCCTCGGCCAGTTGTTGGAGTCCGTTCACGGTGTTGGTGGGGTCGTGGAGGATGACGCCGGTCGCCAGCATGTGCGGCATGATCGGACGACCGCTTGCCGCGTCGCGGTGCATCGCGCGTTCCAGCTCGAAAGGTGGATTCACAAACATCTCGCCCGGCACGTCGCCGAACCATCGCTGCGTTCG
>JACCVC010000063.1 GCA_013698305.1 Chloroflexia bacterium | reverse complement strand
CGGCAACGTGGAAATGCCGATGGCCGATCAGTTCTGGGGGGACTACTTTGGTTCCCTGGTCGACAGGTTCGGTGTCAACTGGATGGTCAACTACTCGAGCGAGTCGTAGCGCCTCTCGCTTGTAGTGTCGGGTCTTGTGCCCGACGATGATAGGCCAGACCACCAACCGGGTTTAGTGCGCCCTTGCCACAAGCGCAGAGGCGCACGTCCACGCGTCCATGTTTCCACGTTCGATAGCGCGATACTCGGCACATTGAACAAGATCGCGCTGTGACTCCGTTGCCAGATCGCCGCTCATGGTTCCAGCCGGAAGGTGAAGAAGGCGCCGGTCTCGTCATGCGAGATTACGGCGGTGCCGGCAATACTGGTGAGATCGTCGGTGCCGGTGCCGGGGACGATGTACCCGAACCAGGACTCCGGTTTGGATTCAAGCCCACCATGCTGAACGGTGAATGACCCGGATCGTCCATCGGGCAGCGTGCCGGTGATCTGCTCGACGGCGACGTAGGCGCGGCTGCCCTCTTCCTCACCAGACGAGACGAACAGCCCAGCGCTGGAACCCGTGATGCCCTCTGTGAAGCTTTTCTGCATACTGGCTCCTCCCGCCCAGGCCCCGTCAACGCCGGGAAGCTCGGTTTCGTTCCATTCCGTGATTTGAAAGCGGGCGATGAAGCTATCTGCCTTGTCCATCGTGTCTGTTGTGCTCCTGATGGGTCCGGTGAGTGACGCGTCGTCACCTTATCAAACTCAACTGTACTTTGCCGAACGGACAGGTTCCGTCCGGGTTTTGTTGCTGGCATGGCTCGAAGACGGAAGATCGCTAGCCAATGATCACCTGTTAGACGCCGAAAACACGTACAATGACGTACATCGTTGTACGCAGACATCCAGCGTAGTCGAACTGATAGGAGCCGCTTCCATGGCGACCACCCAACCTCCCAAAACCGAAACGAAGACTGTCTCCGAAACGCGTCAGCACTTCAGCGAGACGCTCAACCGTGTCTATCGCGGCGAAACCCGCGTTGTCGTCGAGAAGAGCGGTATCGCGGTTGGGGTGATCGTTTCTCCTCGTGACCTGGAAGCGCTACAGCACATCGAAGAAGAGAGGCGACTGACGCTGGAAGCATTTGCAGATGCGCGCAAGGCCTTCGATGGTATTCCGCACGAAGAGATCGAGCGCGAGATCGAAATGGCGATCGCTGACGCAAGAGCAGGGCGTCGAAATGAAGATCCTTGGGCGGTGATCGGTGACATGCGCGAGGCGTTCGCTGGCGCCGATCAGGAGGAGTTTCAGCAACAACTCGCCAACGCAATTCGCGACGTTCGCGCCGAGTACGACAAGCGTCATGCAGTACAGACTGGCGTTCCGGTCAGTGACGAGTGATTGTCGTCCTCGATTTCAACACATTGGTCTCCGGATTTCGCGGCATTGGTGATACGCCACCTGTCCAGCTCATCCAGTTTTGGCGAGACGAGCGCATCTCCGTCGTCACGTCTCCCCACATCGTGGCAAAAGTGATCGCGATTTGGGATCGTCCGTATTTCGCGGCGTTCATGACGGCTGAGCTCCGTCGGTGTGCCATGGTGTTGATGGCCAGCAAGGCCACCTGGGTGACTCCTGATGAATCGGTCAGTGGCGTGTGTGATGATTGGGAAGACGACCTCCTACTCGGCACCGCGGTTGAGGGCGGAGCGCAGTACATCGTCACCGGCGATCGTGGGTTTCGCCGCATCGAACGGTACGGATCCGTGAAGATACTGACGGCGCAGGAACGTCTCGACATCGTCGACCTCTGACTATCCCACCTCCCACTCTCGCTTCAGGATCGCGTACATGAACTCGCTGCCCCACACTCCCTTGAACCACTCGTTCTCGACGAAGTGCGCTTCCCGCCGCATTCCCAGCCGCTTCATCAGCCTGGCTGAAGAGAAGTTGCGAGCATCACATCTTCCGTAGATTCGATGGAACCCGCCTGTCTGGAATCCGCAGTCGAGCAATGCCTGCATCGCCTCGGTCGCGTAGCCTCGACCCTGATGATCGGGGTGGAACACATAGCCGATCTCTCCCTGGCGGTGTTCCTCGCTGCGCAGGGTGAGATTGACCGTACCGATCACCGTGCCGCTCTCCCGCAGCGTGACGACCAGCGCCAGACGATCACCTTCCTGCTCGATCTTTCGCATTGGGATTCGGCGGTGCAGCGTTGCCGCGGCCTCCTCGCGCGACAGTGGCTCCTCGAACAGGTAGCGCATCACCTTCGGGATGGAGAGGAGATCGGCAATTGCGTCAAGATCGCCTTCTTCATACGGTCGCAGCAGCAGCCGGTCCGTTTCGACGGGCTCCGTGACGAAAACCATGACATGTACTCCAGAATCTTCGCTTTATGATATTATGTGTTGCCAATCGGTTGGGGTTGCCACCGCATGGATCATGAGTCACCAGTCCAAAGTGACTACGAACGTATAGATGTACATCCAAAAGTATTGCATTTGACGCTATAATACCGAGAGAGATGTTGTGCTGATCGACATGGGACCCGTGGCCGATCGATCCACTGCACATCGTCTCGGGGAGAGAGAACCATGAAGCGAATCATTCGTTTGCTCATGGCGATGGCGATAACCGGCGCGATCGCCTTTTCGGCATCAGGATATGTGGCGGCGCAGGACGAGGGTTTCACCCTCGGCATCCAGGCAGCCGTGTGCCCCGAAAATTACGCCGGTCCCTTTGTTGGCTGCGAACCCTGGGCTGGCGCCGAGATCAGCGTGGTGTCTGCCGATGGCGCCGTCAATGAAACGTGCGTAACGGCCGTAGCCGCGTCAGCGACCGAGGCGCGTGTCGCCGGTTGCGCCTTCGAGTTCCCCTTTGGATCGACCATCACCGCAACGCTGCTCAGTGCGCCGCCAGATGGATGGGTGTTGAGCTCGCCAGTTGAGCAAACGATAGAAATCCCGGACTCGCCGCCTGACGGCATTTTCGGAGGCCCGACCTTTGTGGCGCAACCGGTTGCCGCGTCCGGGGTTCCGGCTGGCCCGGACGCACAGCCCGGCGATGCATCCGATGTCAACGCGTTGCCGTCGACCGGTCTCGGATCGGTGATGACCGGCGCCGATACCCATCAGATCGTGACCGAGCAGATCATGCTCACCATCATGGTGCTGGCGGCGGTGGTATCGGTCGCCTTCGCCAGCCTGGCGCTGTTTGCTCGCCAGAAGGATCTGTAGGCGACAATATCCAGCGCGAACGTCACCAGGAAGCAAGGAAACGCCCCGAAGGATAATCCGTTCGGGGCGTTTCGTGTCCATGGAATCGGATCAACGAGGGCCGAAGATGTCCTGCAGCGTCTCGATCGGCAACTTGGGCTCGCGGTCTTCGGTCAGCAAGCCGTTAGTCTCCTGCTCGGTATCGGTGAACTGGGTATAGCAATACCCACTGATCCCCGCGCAGGCGCGGATCGCCTCCGTCAACTCGCGCACCTTGGCGATGTAGTCATCCGCCGATGACACGGTGCCGTAGCCGTACCAGCGCTCACCCTCCTTCGGCGCGTAGCTGATGCCGCCGTACTCGGTGATCATCACCGGCTTGTTGAGGTTGGCGTCCGGGTTAAGCTGCAGGGTGCGATGGGCCGGTCGAACTTGCCGCAGCGTGGTGGCGAGCCGATCGGCGCTGCCATATCGAGCATCGATGACGGACCCTTCGGTGGTGTAGTCGTGGATCGTGCGGATGTCCGTGGTGGTTTGTTCCCAGCCGTCGTTGCTGATCACCGGACGGCTCCCGTCGAGCGCGTGGGTCAGGTTCCACAATGTCTCCTGCCAGTGGCGCTGGGCAGGATCGCTCGGCAGGCCGGGCACGCCCCAACTCTCGTTGAGCGGCGCCCAGGCGATGATCGACGGATGACTGCGGTCCCGCAACACGACGTCGGTCCATTCCCGCGTGACCCGGCTGACGGCGCGGTCGTTCCAAGTGAAGGCGTTCGCCATCTCGCCCCAGACCATCAGGCCGAGCCTGTCGCACCATGCCAGAAAGCGCGGGTCCTCGACCTTCTGGTGGATGCGGGCGGTATTGAACCCAAGCTCCTTGATCAACTCGACCTCACGCCGGATGGCCCCGGGCGACGGCGCCGCCAGGTGCGACTTCGGCCAGAACCCCTGCTCCAGCACCATCCGCAGATAGACCGGAAACGTGTTGAGCAGGAAGGATTGCGAATCCGTACCGATCGAGCGCAGCCCGGCATAGCTGTAGACCGTGTCCAGCACGGTGTCGCCGTCGAGGAGGCTCACCGTCGCCTCGATTAGGTTGGGATGCTCCGGCGACCACAGCAGCTCCCGGCGGCTTCCCGGATGTCCCGGCTCGCCGATCCGCCATTTTGCTACATTTGTTGTCCCGTTCACGCGCAACCGGTCGTCAGCGAGCGTCGTGCCGTTTAGCGAGAGTTGAACGTGGAGCGTGAGCGGTGACTGGGGTGGCGGATCGACCGTGATCGTTGCGCCGCGCGTCAGCGACTGTGCCTCCGGCTGCCAGTGAATGCCGGCGATGCGGTGCCGCCCGACCACCTCCAGCCAGACGGGCTGCCAGATGCCGGTGGTGCGCCGGTACCAG
>JACCVC010000053.1 GCA_013698305.1 Chloroflexia bacterium | reverse complement strand
ATCTCGTCGGCGTGGTCGCGCTCAACGCGGTGTTCCTCTGGTACGCGTGGCTGCTGCTGACCGACCCGAGCAAGGCGCGGGCACGGCAGACGTTCTTCTATTCCCTGTGGTACCTGGCGTTGCTCTACGTGGTGCTGGTGATCGACCGGATCGTTTTTTCGTAGCGCCGACCCGCCCATTCGCCGGTGCGCGAACCGTAGGGGCGGACCTGCGAAGCAGTCGTCCGCCCGGCCTGCGCGAAGCGTGCGCAATCTGGCGTCGATGATGAGAGATGCCGCCTCCGGCGGCCGGGTGGACGATTCCCTTCGGGAGGTCCACCCCTACGCGACCACGTCGAGCGTTAGTCGGCGGTGATGGTCATCAGCCGTTCGATGTCGATCTCGGCGTTGGTCTGACCCTCGGACGCTTCCGCCTGGACACCAATGCCGATGTAAGTGAACCCCTCGTTCGACACCCGGCTGGCGTCGTACATGTTGCGCCCATCGAAGATGACCGGGTGGGTGAGCTCGGAGCGCAGCAGGTTGTAGTCCGGGCTGCGGAACTGCCGCCACTCAGTGGCGATAATCAGCGCGTCCGCGCCCCGAACGGCGTCGTCGCGCGACTCGCATAGCGTCAGGCCAGACTGCCCATCATAGAGCGCGGTGGCGGTGCGCATCGCCTCCGGGTCGAACGCCTGGACCTTCGCGCCGGCGGTCCAGAGCCCCTCCATGATGGTGCGGCTGGGCGCCTCTCGCATGTCATCGGTCTTCGGCTTGAAGGCCAGTCCCCAGAGGGCGAAGGTCATGCCCTCGACATCGCCGCCGAAGTAGTCCAGCACCTTGTCCAGCAGCACACGCTTTTGCGACTGGTTGACCCGCTCGACCGATGAGATCAGCGAGGCATCGTAGCCGGAGGAAGCGGCCATGTGCTCCAGGGACCGAATGTCCTTGGGGAAGCAGGAGCCGCCGTATCCGCTCCCGGCATAAATGAAGTCGTAGCCGATGCGGGAATCCGAGCCGATGCCGATGCGGACGTTCTCGATGTTGGCGCCCACCCGCTCGGCGATGTTGGCGATCTCGTTCATGAACGAGATCTTGGTCGCCAGCATCGCGTTGGCGGCGTACTTGGTCAGCTCGGCGGAGCGGATGTCCATCACCATGAAGCGGTCATGGTTGCGGTTGAAGGGCGCGTAGAGCTGCTGCATGATCTCAATCGACTGGGCCCGCTCCGCGCCGACGATGATGCGGTCGGGGCGCATGAAATCGTCGATCGCCGCGCCTTCCTTGAGAAACTCCGGGTTGCTGACGACGTCGAAGGCGATGGAGACGTTTCGGATCGCCAACTCCTCGGCAATGATCTCCCGGACGCGGTCGGCGGTGCCCACTGGCACGGTGGACTTGTCGACGATCACCGCCGGATGGTCGAGAACCTGGCCGATGGTGTGGGCGACAGTCTCGACGTAGGAGAGATCGGTAGAACCATCCTCTCCCGCCGGGGTGCCGACGGCGATGAAGATGATCTGACCGTTGTCGATCCCCTCGGCGGGGTTGGTGGTGAAGGTGAGGCGACCAGCCTCGGTGTTCTGCTTGACCAGATTGGTCAGGCCGGGCTCGTAGATCGGGATCACGCCCCGTTTCAGCCCTTCCACCTTGGCCTCGTCGATGTCGACGCAGCAGACGTTGTTGCCGCTCTCCGCGAAGCACGCGCCCGTGACAAGCCCGACATATCCGGTGCCGAAAATGGTGAGATTCATGGTGTCTTGCCTTTGCCAGGATCGAAACCTGGACGCTGCTCGCCAATCGAACGCGCCCATGCCTGCATTATGACTTCGTACAGTACCGCAAAAGCCACCAACCGCGCTGGAACGGCTGTGCCTTGGTCCAGGGAAGCTACCGTCTCACAACCCTTTTTTCATTCCGAGCACAGGCAAGGGAGTGAGAGACGTGGATGCCACTTTGAAAAGACCCACGCACCTGTTGTCATTCCGAGCGAAGTCGAGGAATCTCAGTCCCACTGGCATACCTGTTTGTTAGGAAAACTTCTCTCCAATGAGTACCACTCTGTGCGGCAAAACGGGGACATCGTATATATTCTTGCAACGACTCCATCTCCGCGACTGAGATGTTTCGACACGAGGACTGCGTCCTCGGCTCAACATGACACCATTCTTCCTGGTTACTTCATATTGGACTGGCGGTTAGTGAGATCGCCTTGCCAAAGCGGGGTCGGCGCGATGGCCCACCCCGCGATTTTCCGGCGATTCGCCTTATCAGCGATTGTTCACCGGATTGCTGAGCACGCCGACGCCGCCGACCTCGACCTCGATGGTATCGCCGTCCTTCATCGGACCGACGTTATGCGGGGTGCCGGTCATGATGCAGTCGCCCGGATTCAGCGTCATCACGTTCGAGAGATATTCGATCAGGAACGGCACATCGAATATCAGGCCGTTGGTTGAGTCAGACTGGCGGACTTCGCCGTTGAGGCGGGATTCTACCTTGGTGTCGCTGACGTCGAGATCGGTCTCGATGCATGGTCCCAACGGCAGGTAGGTGTCGTAGCCCTTGGCGCGAATCCACTGGCCGTCGGCATACTGCTGATCCCTGTCGGAGACGTCGTTGCCGGCCGTGTAGCCGAACACGTAGTCCAGCGCGTCTTCCTTCTTCACGCCCTTGGCCTGCTTGCCCATGACAACTACCAGCTCGGCCTCGTAGTCGATCTTGTGCTCGGGGTAGGCCAACTCGATCGTCTCCCCAGGACCGATGATCGCGGACTGTGGCTTCATGAAGACCACCGGTTCGGTCGGGACTTCGCGGGTGGGGTCGTTTTCCTTCACATGCAGCAGGTAATTGAGGCCGATTGCGATGACCTTGCCCGGTTCGACCGGCGCGGCGAGGTTTACCGTGTCGAGCGGCCCTACCTTGTCGCCCTTCGCAAACCCGGAGGCGATGTCGCCGGTTGCGGCGTACACCGTGGTGTCTTCCAGGATCCCGAAAACCGGTGAGTTTGAATCTTCGTAGTAACGAACGATCTTCATCGGGCGATATGCTCCTTCCCCGAAGGGATTGGCGGCCCGCTCGAGGGCCGGCGTCGAAAACTTCTGCCCATCGATTGTATACGCGGTCGTCGATTCTCGCGACAGCAACGCGCCGTGTCGCAAGTACACTTGCTGGAGAAACACTTCTGGCCGGGGCCGGATGCCTAACCCTAGCCTTCATGCCATTCCGGGACCATGCATGCCTGATCTACATCTACGGTTGGAAGATTCGGAGTCGGACTGCCCCGGCCCCCCTCCCGCGCTGGACGCCGACGTGGCGATCACGTTGTTGTCGCACGCGGAGATCTCCGGCGAGACGCTGGTGCCGTGGGGGTCGAACTACACGTTCGCGGTCGCCTTGCAACCCAAGGGCGCGGAGCAGGTCAAGCAGTTCGGCATTTACAAGCCGCGACGGGGCGAGCGCCCGCTTTGGGATTTCCCGCCGCGCACGCTGTACCTGCGGGAATGGGCGTCGTGGCTGCTGGCCAATGTGCTCGGCTGGAACATTGTGCCGCCAACGGTAGTGCGCAAGGGACCGTACGGCGTTGGTAGTCTCCAGCTGTATCACGCCCCCGCGACGGAAGCGTTCGATGAGGACCAGACGCTCGAGTTCTGGAGCCAGACGACGCCGGCGATGGAGCAGATCGCCCTGTTCGACCTGATCGCGAACAACGCGGACCGCAAGCTGACCCACCTGCTGCGAGACCAGCATGACCGGATCTGCGGCATCGACCACGGGCTTACGTTCAACATTGCGCCGAAGCTGCGGACGGTGCTGTGGCAGTTTGCGGGAGAGCCGATCTCCGACGAGTTGCTCGAGGCGATAGCGCAGCTCCGGAACGACGAGGATGCGCTACGGACGATGTTCCTGCCCGCGCTCGCGCCGGAAGAGATCGAGGCGATGATCGACCGGATGGATATGCTCCTTGTCCGTGGGCGTCATCCGTATCTCGACCCGAACGTCAATATCCCCTATGGGTGGTGGTGATCACGTACCTGGCACGACGTGATGCTCTCGTGCCCGGACACACTCGTGACACAGGCCGAACATGACAAGATGGTCCGTTTCCACCCGGAATCCGTGCTGTCTGGATACATCGTCGAACATCATCCGCAAGGCGGCGTCGCCGATTTCCTGCTCGCCGCCGCAGTCGCGGCAGACCAGATGATGATGGGGCTGCAGCTTCCTGATCTCGTAGAGGATGTCTCCACTGCCCGTGTCGGCGGCAAGCACAAGCTCCAGCTCGACGAACAGGTGAAGCGCCCGGTAGATGGTCGAGCGGTCGATGGTGGTGTCAACGCGCCGAACGCGGGCGTAGACCTCACCGATTGAGGTGTGTCCGTCGGCGGCGCACACGGCGTCGAGGATCAGCGCCCGCTGTCGGGTAACCCGGTGGCCCGCGGCCCACATCTCCTTTTCCCAATGCAGGCTCTGGTGAGTCATCTGTCTTCATCCTGCCAATGTTTGCGACAAGCGGGTATTCCCAAATGTTGTCGATAGACTCAATCAGAGTAGCACGACGTTTTCGCTCGGGATCGCACATGAAAGCACAGGCATCAAGGCTCGGATCACACGGACATTCACATGGAGGCGGGCCACTCGGCTGGCTATCGGCGATCTTTCACTGGCATGGCCATGACCAGCAGGAGCCCGGCTTCGGCGCGGACCCGGCGTTTGCCACCAATGAAGGCATCCGTACCGTCTGGATCGCGCTGGCGCTGCTCGCCGCCACCACCGTACTTCAGGTCATCATCGTCGCGATCAGCGGCAGCGTGGCGCTGCTGGCGGACACGGTCCACAACTTCGGCGACATGCTGAACTCGATTCCGCTGCTGGTCGCGTTTTACCTCTCTCGTCGGGTGGCGACACGACGGTACACGTATGGTTTCGGACGAGCGGAGGATGTTGCCGGTGTCGTGATCGTGCTGTCGATCGTCTTCAGCGCCGGGTACATCCTCTGGGAATCGTTTGCCAAGCTGTTCGACCCTCAGCCGATCGACCGGCTGTCCTGGGTGACGGCTGCCGCTGTGATCGGGTTTATCGGCAACGAGGCCGTGGCGCTGTACCAGATTCGCACCGGCAACCGGATTGGCTCCGCGTCGCTCGTGGCCGACGGGTTACACGCGCGGATCGATGGTCTGACATCGATGGTCGTGCTGGTGGCGGTGATGGGGTCATTTCTGGGGTTCCCGATCGTCGACCCGATTGTCGGACTGCTGATCGGCGTTGCGATTCTCTTTATCGCCCGTGATGCGACCATGCGCGTCTGGTATCGGCTGATGGACTCGGTCGACCCTCAGGTGATCGACCAGATCGAGCAGTACGCCAGTGAGGCGCGTGGCGTCGAGCGCGTGGACTATGTTCGGGCACGATGGGTGGGCCATCAACTCGAAAGTGATGTCGGCATCACGCTAACCGACACGCAAGCTGATCGAGAGAGCCACGTCGTCGCCGCAGCGGTGCGCAAGGCGCTGGTAGGTCCCGTTCGTTACCTCTCCCGTATCACTGTCGAGGTATTGGCTCCCCAGGCACTTCGCGCCGATGCCGGGTTAAAGCGGGATGCGGCGCAGGAGAAAAGGGGCATCCTTCCGCCGCGCTATCAGGATTCTTCCGCGCAGGTCAGCGCCGCGCCGATGGGATCAGCGGCGATGCAATACGATGACAAGGGTGGTGTCGCCTGGGACGAGATGTGGACCGGCTACTGCGAGCTCGCGCTGGCGGGCGGCGCTCCCCATCGCGGCACGTTGCTGGAGCCGGTGCATGAAGCCTCCATCGCCGCGAATCCAGAGAAATACGCGTGGGTACTGAAAGAACTGGAGCGGGGCATCGCCCAGGTGACAAGACTTCCCGTCCGGCGCAGCCCGGTGCCCGGCTGGATCGGCCTGGAGTGCGTTGACGAGGAGATGGCGCTGTGGCTGCTGCGGGCGATCGTCGTCGAGAACGTGACCGTCCGGCGCGAGGACACCATCCTGTGGTTCCCGGCCGGACCGGACTTCCGCCTCGAGAGGGAGATCAGGAACGTCGTCACCGTCGTCGCCAAGACCACGCATTACTGGCAGGAGCATATCGCGGGTCAGGCGACCAAGGGGAGATAGCGCGGTTCGCGGTGTGTTGACGTTCGGGCGGGCAGGGGCTCCCTGGTCCGCATCGTCGGCGTCGACATGATAAAGTCCTGCGCGAGACGCGCCTTGTCGTGCGGCAACGGCGCACTCTTCGGCCCTACCAGGTTTTGCATCGATTCACTATTTTGGAAGGAGCCCGCCAATGACCATTCGACGGATGATCGCGATGTTCGCCGGGGCCATTCTGTCCATGACCATGCTTTCGCCCACATCGGCCCAGCAGGAAACGACGACACTGACTGGCACATTGACCAAGGTCGGAAATGCTTACGTCGTTGATGGCGTCGAGGCCGATTTCGGCCCGACCTCGTATCTGTCCATCATGATCGCGCCGGCCGACTACGACGGTGACGGTGTGGTCGAGGCACTCGAGGCTGAGTTCGATGGTCTTGTCGGGACAGTGATCTCGCTGGGTGGAACCATCGGGCGCGGGGATGATGTCGACATTCTCACGGTCAACGGAGCCGAGTACCGCGATCCGACCGACGAGCCCCCGCCCTGGGCGGGAGGTCTACTTCGCGCCGGTGTCTCGCCAGGGGAGAATCAGGGCAGTGGCGGTCCGCCAGCCTTCGTCTCCGAGCCTCCGGTAAGCCCAGGCAATGGTGGCCAGGGTGGACCTCCTGGCGGACGTGGAGGACCGCCGGATAATCGGGGCGGTGACGACGATTGAACTCGCATTGTGATCCTTGACATCAGGAAGCTGTCATGAACACCGGGCGAGCCGTATGAACCACCCCCGATGTTCATCTCTATTGAGGGTCATGCTGGTGTCGGCGGTGGGATGCCAGCGCGGAGATTCTCGCGGGTCGTTTCCAGGCGTCGGGCGAAGCTGCGGGTGTTGATGACGGCCGCGATCGGCGTGGTCAGGAGGAACGTTGCCCAGACGAACGTGAGCGACTGATCGAACCAGTTGACGCCGATCCATGCAAGGCCGACCGCCAGCCACATCGAGCTAACGCTGGCGATCATCGGCGTGCGGGCATCTCCAAGACCGCGCAGCGAGCCGCCGAACACGGTCCAGAACGCCCAGAACGGCAGGCCCAGCGCCAGTGTCCGGAGCGCGCCCGTGCCTTGGTCGATCACGGCGGGATCGTCGGTGAAGATGCCAAGGATGCTTTCACTCAAGACAAAGTAGATCAGCCCGCCGATGGTCATCCAGATCAAGGACCAGCGAGCGGAGACCCGCGCTGCGAACCGGGCGGCGTCAAGGTCGCGCGCGCCGAGGCTCTGGCCGACGAGGGCAGTTGCCGCAGTGGCAAAGCCGAATCCCGGCAAAAAGGCGAGGGAGAGGGCGGTGAAGCTGATCTGCTGGGCGGCGAGCGCGTTGGTGCCGAGCACGGCGACGATGGCCACCATCGTCGTGAAGCCGGCGGACATCAACATCTGCTCGATGGCGGCGGGCACGCCCAGCTTCATCAGGGACGACGCCGTGCGGGGTCGGGGCAGCCAGCCGTTTCTGCCCCGCAGCGATATTGCCCGGCGTCCGGAGAAGAGAAACCAAAGCAGGATCCCAGCCGCGACAGCACGGGAGATGGTCGTGCTCCAGGCGCTGCCGGCGACTTCCAGGCGGGGGAAGCCGAACTCGCCGAAGATCATGGCGTAGGCCAGAAACACATTGATGACGTTGGCGACGATGGAGGCGCGCAGCGGTGTCTGGCCATCGCCCGCGCCCCGCAGCACCGCGCCGCAGACGAAGGTCATCAGCAAGGTGATGATGGTCGCGCCGGTGATTCGGAGATAGGTGACCGCTTCCACGGCGACGTCTGGCTCCGTGCGGAACAGTCCGACCAGAGGCGGGGCGAGAACGTAGCTGACCACCGCCAGCGGAATGGAAAGCAGCAACCCCCAGATCACGGTCTGCCGGGCGAGACGGTTGGCCTCCTCCTGGCTTCGGGCGCCGATCGCCTGGGAGACGAGTACCGTGCCGCCGATCGCGATTGAGCTGAGAATCGCAATGGCGAAGAAGACGATCTCCAGCGCCACGCCGATCCCGGCCAGCGCGGCTGATCCGAGCGCCGCCACGAACAGCGTGTCGACCACCCCGACCGATGTTTGCAGCAGGTTCTCGCCGATGATCGGCACCGCCAGCTTGAGCACGCGCCGCTGGCTCATCTCGGGCGGCGCGTCCTGGGAGTCCGTTGGAATGGTTTCGGGAATGACCGTAGGTTCGGACACGAGGTTGCTCCGGGCCAGGTTTCACGAGTGCGCCGCGGTTGTGGTCGTTGCGACGTTGCCGGGACCCGATTGCGACCATCGGGCGGGATGGCCGAATACGACTCAGAAGCGTAGCAGTGAGATCAGGCAATGTCACCTGGAATTGGACGGACATGGAGTCCGCCCGTACGCCGTGCATCACGATGCTCTATGATGCAGGGAACACGCGGTGATTGTGGCAACGATGCGCACGTATAATGAATGAGGACCCTCGTCGTTGTCGTTGATCGGAAAGATTGTGATATTATTCGCAATCGAAAAGGGGTGAATAGTGTCCCAGGGATTTGGGCCAGAGGACGTCAAGGATTTTCGAGCGCTCGGTGCTGTTTCAGGACTCGGATGCTCGATTGTCGCCTCGCTCGTGATCTTCATTGTCGGCGGCATCTTCCTCGATCAGTTTCTCAGCACAACCCCGATTCTGACGCTGATCGGCGTGGTGATTGGGCTGGTGGCGGCTGGCTATCAACTCTATGAGTTGACGCTGATCAACCGGAAGGACCGCGAGGCCGGTCCGTTGGGCCGGAAGCTGGGAACACAGATCGAGAAACGTCGGCGCAAATGACCATCGCCCGATCAGATTCGCCACACAGGCGTACAATGGAACGGACAACCGCGATGGCGGTTTTTTGTGTGCCACGGAGACCATCGTCGATGAACCGCCCGAACGCGCCGGTTGCCAGATTGGTGAGGAGAGACGCCTAGCTCATGGAAATCCACGTTTCACTCTCGGCGGAGACGCTGGTCCAACTCGGGCCCATTGCCATCACCAATTCGATGCTCACCATGTTTCTGGTGATGGGGCTGATCCTGCTCGTTTTCGGCACGATTGCCCGCGGCGCGAAGTTCATCCCTGGTCGCGGGCAGGGATTCCTCGAGATGATCATCGAGTTCCTGCTGGGTCTCGTCGAAGGCACCGCAGGCAAGCGAATCGGCCGGCGCATCTTTCCACTGATTGCCGGGATCTTCATCTTTGTCCTGTTCGCCAACCTCTCGGGCCTGCTCCCTGGCGTGGGCACGATTGTGCTTGTCGAGGAAGAGGAGCATGCTGAGGATGGTGGAGACGCCACGCTTGACGTCACCGAGATCGGCGCGGAGTCGACTCCTGAAGGCGACATCGCCGATGCCGCCGTCGCCGATGCCGCGGACAGCACTGATGAAGATGATGACGCGTCGGTGGCGGCAACGACCGCCGAAGACGATGGTCATGGGGAGGAGCGCATTCCGCTCTTCCGTCCCGCCACCGCCGACCTCAACATGACGCTGGCGATGTCCCTGCTCACGTTTACGGTGGTGCAGGTCGCCGGAATCTCCGCGCACGGTGTCGTGGGTCGGATCAAGCACATGGCCGACCCCCCATTCATTCTTCCCATCGAGATCATCTCCGAACTTTCCCGCATTATCTCGCTCTCCGCCCGGTTGTTCGGCAACGTGTTCGCCGGCGAAGTGTTGCTGGCCGTCATGTACGCGATGGCAAACGCCATCAAGATCGCGGTGATTCCGGCGGTGTTTCCGGTGGTCTTCATCGGACTGGAAGTTCTCTTTGGAACCATCCAGGCGCTGGTCTTCGCGCTGCTGACCCTGATCTACATTACCCTGGCTGCCGCCGGTCACGATGATCACGAGCATGAAGATGCGCGCGATCACGCTCCGGCGGATGCCACCACGACGACCCGGGGCGCAGCCGCGCCGGCGGGCGACTAATCACCCTTTGCGAGTGTTGTCACTCCCCGGAATGGTTCCCACCTGCGTGGGGATGGACCGCACGAGTGACGGAAGCTCGATTGAGCAGTTTCTTTCGAGAAACGGCAGGCGGCGCGGTGCTGACCTGCTACGGAAACAACAACGGGCCGTCGGAATGGACGACAGGCGCCGGCAGGAGGAAACATCACATGTTCGACGGTATCACCGAAGTTGATGGTGTCCGATATATTGGCGCGGCGCTGGCCATCGGTCTCGGCGCGCTCGGTCCCGGACTTGGCCTCGGTATGGCGGTGCGAGGCGCGATGGAAGCCCTTGGTCGCAACCCGGAAGCCGCAGGCGACATCCGCACCACGATGATCATCGGCGCGGCGCTGGCCGAAGCGGTCGCGATCTACGCGTTCGTTATCGCCATCATCATCCTGTTCGTCTAATCCCGCCAACAACCGTGGTGGCGTCTGCTTGCGGATGCCGCCATGAGACGCTGACTGGATGAGCGGGTTATCCCGCGAAGGAGGGGCTGATCGTGGATGCACTCGGGATCAATGGATGGCAACTGATCATTCAGTTGGTCGCGTTCATTGTGTTCATCGGCCTCCTGTGGAAATTCGCCGTCGGGCCGATCACGAATCTGCTCGACGAGCGACAGGACAAGATTCGCGAAAGCATGGAATCTGCTGAGCGAATGCAAGCCGAGCTGAAGGATACCCAGGCCCGGAATGAGCAGGTCCTGCAGGAGGCGCGTCGCGAGGCGCAGGAAATCGTCGCAAACTCCCGGACTACCAGCGAACAGCTGATCGCGAGAGCGCGTGAAGAGGCCGCCGCCCAGTCGGACGAGTACCTTGAGCGCGCCCGCGGCACGCTTCGCCAGGAGACAGAGTTGGCGCGCCAGCAGCTTCGCAACGAGGTTGCGGACCTGGCGGTTATGGCGGCTGGGCGGATTGTGCGCAAGGAGCTCGATCCGGCGGCGCAGTCGCGACTGATTACGGAGACGCTCGCAGAAGCGGGCGGCCCGTCGACCGGAACCACCAACGCGTAGTCATGTGCGGACCGACCTTGTGTCGGTCCGTGTTCTGGGCGACATCGTTGCGTCACGGAACGCGTAGGGGCGGACCCCGTGTCCGCCCGTGTGGATCAATGACATTGCACCGGACCGACACAAGGTCGATCCTTACGCGATAGAGACAGGTACGAGAACGACAGGGAGCGGACGAGCGATGGCAAGCGGAGCAGCAAAGCGCTACGTGCAGGCAATCGTCGAAGTGGCTCGGGAACAGCAGAGCTTCGACGCCTGGCAGCAGGATCTCCAGCGGCTCGGCGCGACCGTCGACGATCGTGCCGTAGCGACGTATCTGCAAAACCCGAGCGTGCAGAGCGCCGAAAAGAAGAAGGCGATGGACATTATCCTGCGGGATGCGCAGCCTGAAGCCAGGAATCTCGCGCACATGCTGGTTGATGGTCATCGCACCGGGATCATTCCCGAGTTGGCAGAGCTCTTCGACGAGGCCGTGCTGGCCGAGCGGGGCATCGTGATGGCCGACGTGACGACCGCGGAACCGCTTGACGAGGACGCACAGCAGGCGGTTCGTGAGCGGCTGAGCACTATCGTCGGCAAGGACGTTGAGCTTCGGATGCATACCGATCCGGGCATCATCGGCGGGCTCATCGCCCAGATCGGCGATTCCGTGATTGACGGCAGCGTTCAGACCCGGTTGCGGCGACTGCGGACGCGGCTCAAGGCATCCTGACCCGGAATGAGCCGAATGATGCGGCAGGCCGCGTTTGTCCTGATGTACGAGTAGACATAGTTCCCGCGCCCAGCGGCAATGGCGTCGCGGAAGAACGGAGCGATCATGGCGGTACGCGCGACCGAGATTAGTGATCTGCTCAAGCAGCAGATCCAGGGATTTTCAGACGACGCCACCATCACCAACGTCGGTCAGGTGATCAGCGTTGGTGATGGTGTGGCGACGGTGCATGGCCTGACCAGGGCGATGCAGAGTGAGTTGGTGGAATTCACCAAGACAGGCACCCGCGGTCTCGTCCTCAACCTTGGGGAAGATTCCGTGGCGGTTATCGTCATGGGCAACTACACCGATATCGAAGAGGGCGACGAGGTCCGCACCACCGGCGCGGTAGCCTCGGTGCCGGTCGGTGAGGCGTTGCTGGGTCGCGTGGTGAATGCGCTCGGCGAGCCGATCGACGGCAAGGGGCCGATCAAAACTGACAAGACCCGCGACATCGAGCGCATCGCGCCGGGTGTCGTCAAGCGCCAGGACGTCGACACCGGTCTCCAGACCGGGATCAAGGCGATTGACTCGATGACGCCGATCGGTCGGGGGCAGCGCCAGCTGATTCTTGGTGACCGCCAGACCGGCAAGTCGGTCATCGGCGTCGATACCATCATCAACCAGCGCGAGAGTGGCGTGAAGTGCATCTACGTCGCAATCGGCCAGCGCCAGGCGCAGGTTGCCCAGATCGTGCAGGTGCTGGAAGACAACGATGCGATGGAGCACACGATCGTCGTCGTCGCCTCCGCCGCCGACCCGGCTCCGCTCCAGTACATCGCCCCATTCGCGGGAACCGCGATGGGCGAGGAGTTCATGGAGAACGGCGATGATGCGCTGATCATCTACGACGATCTCACCAAGCATGCCCAGGCCTATCGCCAGGTGTCGCTGCTGGTGCGACGCCCGCCGGGACGCGAAGCGTATCCTGGTGACGTCTTCTACCTTCACTCCCGATTGCTGGA
The DNA here is from genome assembly GCA_013698305.1 of Chloroflexia bacterium. Lineage (GTDB taxonomy): Bacteria > Chloroflexota > Chloroflexia > Thermomicrobiales > UBA6265 > JACCVC01. The sequence continues at coordinate 18,860 of JACCVC010000053.1, read as the reverse complement.
ACGCGCGGCCCGCATGCACGACGATCTCGGCGGCGGCTCGCTGACCTCGCTGCCGATCATCGAGACCCAGGCCGGTGACATCTCGGCCTACATTCCGACTAACGTGATCTCGATCACCGACGGCCAGATCTTCCTCGAAACCGACCTGTTCTACGCGGGTATCCGGCCCGCCATCAATACCGGTCAGTCTGTCTCCCGCGTCGGTGGCGCGGCGCAGATCAAGGCGATGAGCAAGGTCGCCGGTAGTCTCCGGCTCGACATGGCCAACTACCGTTCGCTCGCGGCGTTCGCCCAGTTCGGTACTTCCGACCTGGACCGTTCGACGCGACGGCAGATCGAGCGCGGCCAGGTGATGACCGAGGTGCTCAAGCAGCCGCAGTACAGCCCGCTGCCGGTGGAAGAGCAGGTCGCGATCCTATGGGCCGGCACCAACGGCTACATCGACGATGTGCCGACCGAGCGGGTGGGCGAGTTCCAGAGCCGCTACCTCGAGACGCTTCGCACGTCGCACTCCGACCTGCTGGAGCAGATCGTCACCGAGAAGAAGCTGTCCGACGAGCTCGTCGCGCGGCTTGAGCAGGTGACGAAGGAGTTCCGGAACACCAACGACTATGGCACTTCCGACACGGAAACAGCCTCTTAGGCGGGAAGGATAAGGCGCAGTGGCAAGCCCACGCGAAATTCGGCGCCGGATCCGTGGTGTCCGGAACATGTCGCAAATCACCCGCGCCATCCAGATGGTGGCGGCGACCAAGATGCGGCGCGCGCAGGAGCGATCGACCGCGAGCCGCCCCTACAGCGAGCGGCTCCGCGAGTTCATCGCCGACCTGTCGTCGCAGCAGATGGACGCCGAGGAGCTGCGGCAGTATCCGCTGCTGGAGGATCGTCCGGTCAACACGGCGGGGATGATTCTGATCACGCCGGATCGCGGGCTCACGGGCGCGTTGAATGGCAACCTGATCCGGCGCGGGGTCCGGTTCATCCGCGAGGATGCCGGCGTGCCAACCAAGGTGATCGCCGTCGGCAAGAAGGGCCGGGACTTCATGACCCGGACCGATCAGGATTTGATCGCGGACTTCACCGGCCTGGGAGACGGCCCGTCGCTCGACGATATCAGGCCGATAGCCCAAATCGCCATCCAGGAGTTCCTGACAGGTTCTGTCGACTCCGTGCATCTGGTCTATCCGAAGTTCGTCAACACGCTGACGCAGACCCCGGAAGTGGTGCAGATTCTGCCGATCGTCAGGCCGGAGGGCGACGAAGCTCAGGATGTGAATTACATCTTTGAGCCCGACGCTCCCACGGTGTTGAACGAGATTCTCCCGCGCTACGTCGAAGTGTTGCTCTATCAGGCAGTGCTGGAGACGGTGGCGTCGTTCTACTCGGCGCAGATGGTGGCGATGCGCAACGCGACCGACAACGCCAAGGAGCTCGCTGAAGATCTTGATCTTTCGCTGAACAAGGCGCGACAGGCGCAGATCACCAACGAGGTTGCCGAGATCTCCGCCGGCGCTAACGCCTTCCGGGTGGATTAGCCGCCCTCAGTGCATCCGGACCGATACAAGATCGGTCCCTACGCGGCGAATCAATCACAGAAATGAGGTACGCATCATGGCTGCAACAGCGGTTGCTCCTGAAACGAAAACGCAGGGGGCGACGGGGTCGATTGTCCAGATCACCGGTGTGGTGGTCGACGTCGAGTTCCCGTCAGAACAGCTCCCCGAGATCTACAACGCAATCGAAACCGAACTCGCGGACGGTACACGGCTCGTGCTGGAGGTGCAGCAGCACCTTGGCAACGACCGCGTTCGCACCGTCGCGATGAGCACGACCGATGGTCTGCGCCGTGGACAGTCGGTAATCGACACGGGCACTGCTATCGCGGTGCCGGTCGGCCCGGCCACGCTCGGCCGGATCTTCAACGTCACCGGCGAGGCCATCGACGAGCTTGGTCCGGTCGACGCGTCGGAAATCCGCCCGATCCACCAGGCGCCTCCCACATTCGAGGAGCAGGCTACGTCGGTCGAAGTGCTGGAAACCGGCTCCAAGGTGATTGACCTGATCGCCCCCTTCACCAAGGGTGGTAAGGTGGGCGTCTTCGGTGGCGCGGGCGTGGGCAAGACGGTCATCATCACCGAACTGATCCGCAACATCGCGGCGGAGTTCGGTGGCTACTCCGTCTTTTGCGGCGTGGGAGAGCGCACCCGTGAGGGAACCGCGCTCTGGGGCGAGCTTGAAGAGTCCGGCGTGCGCGGTCAGACCGCGCTGGTGTTCGGCCAGATGAACGAGCCGCCAGGAGCGCGCCTTCGCGTTGCGCTGACCGGCCTGACCATGGCCGAGTACTTCCGTGATGAAGGCCGGGATGTGCTGGTCTTTATCGACAACATCTTCCGCTTCGTCCAGGCCGGTTCCGAGGTCTCGGCCCTGCTGGGCCGGATGCCGAGCGCCGTGGGCTACCAGCCGACGCTCGGCTCGGAGATGGGCGAGTTGCAGGAGCGCATCACCTCGACGTCGAAGGGCTCGATCACGTCGGTCCAGGCGGTCTACGTGCCCGCCGACGACTACACCGACCCGGCCCCGTCCTCCGTGTTCGCCCACCTTGACGCGACGTTGTCGCTCGAACGGTCGATCGCCGAGCGCGGCATCTACCCGGCGGTCGACCCGCTGGCGTCGACCTCGCGAATTCTCGATCCGCTGATTGTTGGGCAGGAGCATTACGACACTGCCCGTGAGGTCCAGCAGGTGCTTCAGCGCTACCGTGACCTTCAGGACATCATCGCGATTCTCGGTGTCGAAGAGCTCAGCGACGAGGACAAGCAGACCGTGAACCGCGCCCGGCGCATCGAGCGGTTCATGTCGCAGCCGTACTTCACCGCCGAGCAGTTCACCGGCACGCCGGGACGCTTCGTCTCGATGGCCGACACGGTTCGCTCCTTCAAGGAGATCCTCGAGGGCAAGCACGACGCCCTGCCGGAAGCCGCCTTCATGTACAAGGGCGATATCGACGAGGTGGTCGAGGCCGCCCAGAAGATGGAATCGGAGAATCGCTAGGCGAGCCAGGATGTGCCGAATCGCGTAGGGGCGGATTCCGAAGGATATCCGCCCGGTTCGCCGCTTGTGGCGGACAATACGCCACCAAACTGGCCCGCATTTTGATTCGAGATGTCGTGCGGCATTGAAGGAGACTGAACATGGCGAGTCTCACGGTCGAGATCGTGACCGGCGAACAGGTGGTCTACCAGAAGGACGACGTGTCGATGGTGGTCGCGCCCGGCGCGGATGGCTCCTTGGGCATCCTGCCGAACCACGCCCCGCTCGTGACCCTGCTGCATGGGGGTGAGTTGCGGGTCAAGTCCGGCGCTGGCGAGGAAGCGCTCCTCGTCAATGGCGGCTTTCTGGAAGTCGTGAATAATAAGGTCGTGGTCCTTGCGGACACGGCGGAACGCGCCTCGGACATCGACGTCGAGCGGGCCGAAGCCGCGCGGCGAAGCGCCGAAGAGGCGCTCCGAAACCGCGGCGAGACTCAGGACATCGAAGAGGCGCAGCAGGCGTTGCAACTGGCTGCCGTCCGGCTCCGGGTCGCCCGGAACCGTCGCAACCGCGGACAGGAGCGCCCGGCGGGCTAGTGCCGTCGGCGGACCACTCGTTCCAAAAAGCAGGAAACCGGAGCGTGCCTCATGGCGTGCGCTCCGGTTTTGACGTTTCGCCGGGCGAGCGCCATGAGTCGGCAACGTATACTTTTGACTGGCATGATCCACCTGTGCCGAACCCCGGACACAAGGCCCGGGGCTACCTGACAAAGGGTTCCCCATGAGCGACATCGCAGCACCCACGACCGCAACTCTCACCACCGAGCGTATCCTGAAGGTCCGAGGTGGTTGCGTCTTGCGCGGCGATGTCTTCATCAGCGGCGCGAAGAACGCCGCCCTGAAGGCGATGGCGGCCACGCTGCTCACCCGCGATGAGGTCGTGCTGAACAACGTGCCGATGCTGGCGGACGTGCTGTCGATGGCGGAGTTGCTGCGGGCGTTCGGCGCGGAGGTCGAGGTCGACCGGACTCAGGGCCGCGTCACGGTGCAGGCCCGTGAGATCACGCGCACCTCCGCTCCGCCCGACCTGTTTCGCCCAACCCGAGCCTCGGTGGTAGCGGCGGGTCCGATGCTTGCGCGATGCGGCGAGGTCTCCTTCGTCATGCCGGGCGGCGACAAGATCGGACGCCGCCCGATCGACGTCCATCTGCGTGGCTTCGAGCGAATGGGCGCGACCGTCGAGCAGACTGGCGACGTGATCGAGGCCAGGGTCGACAAGCTGCGTGGGGCCCGGATTTACATGGACTATCCCAGCCACACTGGCACCGAGAACCTGCTGATGGCCTCGACGCTGGCGGCCGGAAAGACGACCATCTTCAACGCCTCGGCGGAGCCGGAGGTGGTCTGGTTGGGGCACCTGCTCAATCGGATGGGCGCGAGAATCAGCGGGCTGGGCTCGCCGATCCTGACCATCGACGGGGTGGAGCGGCTCCATGGCGTGTCGGATTACATCATTCCGGATCGGCTCGAAGCCGGGTCGTTCGCCATCGGCGCGGTGATGACTGGCGGCGAGGTCACGCTCCACGACGTCCGCGAGGCGCACATGCTGCCGCTGACCGAGAAGCTGATGGAGGTCGGCGCGGATGTCTGGTTCCGGCAGGACCGGATGCTGGTCCGATCAGGTGAGTCGCTGCGGTCGGTCGATATCCAGACGTTGCCCTTCCCCGGTTTTCCGACCGACCTCCAGGCGCCCTTCACCGCGCTACTGACGCAGGTCAGTGGCGTGTCGCGGGTGCATGAGCGCGTGTATGAGGACCGCCTGCGCTACACGTCCGAACTGCGGAAGATGGGCGCGGACATCCGGGTCGACCGGATCGGTAACGCCAGCGAGCTGCTGGCGACATCGGCGGAGGTGCACGGTCCGTCCCGACTGCGCGGGGCGCGAGTGGCGGCGATCGACATCCGGGCGGCGATCTGCATGGTGCTGGCGGGGTTGGTCGCCGACGGCGAAACGGAGTTGGAAGAGGTCCACCATGTCGACCGCGGCTACGAGAACTTCGTCGAGAAGCTGACCAACATCGGCGGCGATGTCGAGGATACGGTTCCGAACGTATAGACCCGGATGCCTTGTACGTACGTCCTGCCCGTGGGAAGATTGATGCAGTAGGGCAATCGGCGCGAACGCATCGCCAAACCAGAGGACGTGACGGAGTGTCATCCCGTATTCTGATCGTTGAGGACCAGGAAGACGTCGCTCAACTCATCGACATCGTGCTGAAGAACGAAGGGTACACGGTCGCCATCGCTCGGGACGGCGCTCAGGGGTTGATCCTGGCGCGTGACTGGAAGCCGGATCTGATCCTGATGGACATCATGCTGCCCGGCGTCGATGGCGGCAAGCTGATCGCCCGGCTGCGCAAGGAAGCCGAGACGCGAGACCTGCCGATCATCGCGATGTCCGCCAGCGGGACGCTGCGCGACCGCACCCCGGAGCTGGAAGCCGACGCGTTGCTCGCCAAGCCATTCGATGTCGACGCCTTGCTGATGCAGGTGCAGTTCCTGCTGTCGCGAGGGCGAGAGCGAGGAGACGACGACTCGTGAGTTCGCGGCCGCTGGCCGCGGCTGACGCCGGTGCCGTTGGCGACATTCTCGTCGTGATTCCCACCTACAACGAGCGAGAGAATCTGACCGCTGTCGTGACCCAGGTGCTGGGCCTCGGGCAGCGGTTTCGCGTAATGGTGGTCGACGACAACTCGCCGGACGGTACCGGCCAAATCGCCAATGAGTTGGTGAGCATGTATTCCGATCAGCTGAGCGTGCTGCATCGGGAGCGCAAGCAGGGGCTGGGTCGTGCCTACGTGGCGGGATTCCTCGCGGCGCTGGACGATGGCGCGCCGTTCATCGCCCAGATGGACGCCGACCTCTCGCACCGCCCCGAGGACTTGGAGACGATGGCGGCGGCGCTTACCGGAGACGTCGACCTGGTTTTGGGCAGCCGCTATGTCGATGGCGGCGCGACTCAGGGTTGGCCGTGGCACCGTAAGCTGATCAGCCGGGCGGGCGGGATGTATGCGGGCGCAGTGCTGGGGCTACCAATCCGGGATTTGACCGGGGGATTCAAGATCTGGCGGCGGGAGTTGCTACAGTCGATCGACCTGTCGAACATTACCTCTGATGGGTACAGTTTTCAGATCGAGACGACGTACCGGGCGATGAAGCGGGGCGCTCGTGTCGTCCAGATCCCGGTGGTGTTCCATGATCGGGTGGCGGGAAAGTCCAAGCTGTCGCGCCGGGTGGTGCTGGAGGCGGCGGTCAGGGTCTGGGGCTTCCGGTTCAGGCGGTGAAGCGCCAAGGAGCTGTCACGAGACCGGCCCGTGCGGTAGGTCCCTGTGGCCTACCTTGTTGATCCGTGTTCCCCCAATCGGGTCCGCTCTTACGGGACCGGAACTGTCCGCATTGGCGCGTTACAACTGCCTGAGAACACGCTCAGCTCCGCGCATCTGGAGCGGATTACACGACGATGGATGCGTAGTGGCCGATCCTGTATCGGCCTGGTCCAATCACTTTCCACAATGGCAGACACAGGGTCTGCCGCTACGTGTTCACGTTGCTGGAACGTGACTGCAGAGTTCTCCAAGCCGCCGTAGGCTCAACACGAGGTCGGTATGTCAGACGCAAGCGCAGGTTTTCAGTGCCCAGTCGAACGGTTGACCCGCCGTGAAGCACAGGCGCTGGCGGTGATCGCCCAGGGTCTAGCCCAGCCTCCATCGAGGCGACGTGTGAGATCGGATGATCTGCGCGATCTTGTCCGCCGGCTCGGCTGCGTGCAACTCGACACGATCAGCGTGATCTCCCGTTCGCACGAGACGGTCGCCTTCAGCCGCCTGGGACCCTACGAACTCAAGCTTTGGGAGACGCTCTATGAGCCTCAGCACGCGATCACCGAATATTGGGCGCACGCCGCCGCGATCATTCCGATGGAACACCTCTACCTGTACCGGTCGCATATGTCGCGCGTCCATGACATGCTCCGCAAGGACTACCCCGAGCAGCAGTCGGTTCGGGACGCCGTCCTCCAGCGGATCAGGGATGAAGGGCCGCTGGCGTCCCGGCACTTCGATGCGCCCGAGGGCAAGACGACGCAGGCGTGGGACTGGTATGGCAGCAAGCCGGAACGGGAGGCGCTGGCTGACCTGTGGTCCGAAGGATCGTTGATCCTGCGCCGCCGGGACAACTTCCAGCGCATCTTCGACGTGCCGGAGCGGCTCCTCCCCGACCTGTGGGAGCGCGAGGTGCGTGAGGACGAGCGCGTGCTGTTGCTGGCGCGGAGGGCGCTGTCGGCGCTCGGCGTGACGACCGTACCGTGGCTTGCTGATTACTTCCGGACCGGCGGGCGGCCGCACCTGCCACGTCCCATTGCCCTGCAAGCGCTCAGAGACCTTGCGACGACGTTCGACGCGGCGCCGGTCGAGATCGAGGGGATCGCTGAGCCAGCCTGGATGGCGGTCGATCTGGTCCCGGCGCTGGACCGGTTGCGGCAGCGCATCGGCTGGCCCACGCGCACGACGCTGCTGTCGCCGTTCGACAACCTGACCTGGTATCGACCTCGCGGTGAGCAATTGTGGGATTTTCACTATCGGCTGGAGTGTTATGTCCCCGCCCCGAAGCGTATCTATGGGTATTACTCGTTGCCGATCCTGCATCGGGGCCGGTTGGTGGGGCGGCTCGATCCCTCGTACGACCGCAAGAACAGGCTGCTGACGATCAAGTCGTTCCACTGGGAGCCGGCCGCGCGACCGAACGAGGCGATGGGTCGGGCGGTGTCGAAGGCGATCGGCGAGCTGTGCGTGTTCCTCGGCACGGACCCGGACCGGTGGGTGACGAACGACCGCGTATTGTAGCCCCGGACCGAGGTGTGCGGGGAAATCGAAGAGGCGAATCGTTTGGTGATGTTGGGTCGTCGGCCACTTTCGGGCCGTCGCTATGATTCGCCCGACCCGGAGGCTTCGTTGAGGGCATCGTCGTCATTCGTCAGGGTGAACGTCGAGAAGGTGTAGGTGCGACCGCCCGGCGTTTTGCCCGATTTCTGGCCGCGGACCAGGATCGGCGGGGTGCGGTCGGCAAGATCATTGAGCAGCCGGCGGATTTGCCACTCGCTGAGCCGCGGCAGGATGCTTTTCGAGACCAGGTGATTGAGGATCAGCCGGAAGGACAGGTAGCCATTCCGCTTGCTCTCCTGCAGCTCGCCCAGCGTCGAGAGCAGGTCACGCCGCTCCTCGGGACGCAGCGATTCCAGCTTGACGGTGGAGCCGTCGTCGCCGTTTTCACTCGCCTCTTCGGTCAGGTCGTCGTCAAGCAGCGCGTCGTCTGTGGCGATCGAGGCCGGCAGCGCGGCGTAGCTGTTGCCGCCCGACGTCGTGATCGAGACGTGTCCCGCCTGTTGCGCGGCGTCGAGGAAGACGCTGAAGGGGACGCCGTACCACACCCGTGGCTTGAGGTTGTGATCCTGCCCGAGCCAGTGGCCCAGTTCCTGGAACAGCACCGGCTCGCCGTTGCCTCGCCGGGCGAGCGCGTCCTGCACCATCCGGAAGGCGTCCTCGGCGGCGGGGTATTCCTGCGATACGGGCGTGAGCGTCGTGCGCGTCGATTCCTCCGGGGCGGGAGTGGGCCGCTGTGATGGCGATGTTCGCGAGACGACTCGCCGCCGCACCGAGGGGTCGAGGTCGCGCTCGTAGATCAGCACCGAGTCGGCGGCGGCCGACAGCATCCGGCTCATGGCAGCGTCCACGCCGATCACGACCACCTGGCGCCCCTGCTGCCGGAGAAAATTGAGCGGGTGGATCAGGTCGCCGTCGCCGGTGACGATGACGTAGGTGGAGATGTTCGCGGAGCGCCCACAGGTTTCCACGGCGTCGACCGCCATCTTCACATCCGCGCTGTTCTTGCGGGCAGGGACGTAGACCAGCTCGATGCCCTGGCGATAGAGATTCTCGGCGTCGATGCTCAGGTCGGGGGAGGTCCACGGCGCATAGGCACGGGCGAGGACGAGGCGACCATGCTCCTGCGCTTCCTGGATGATCAGGCTCATCTTGGGCGTGGTCAGATCGAAGTGACGTTTCAGGCTGAGCTGCAGGTTTTCGTAATCGATCAGCAAGGCCACATCGCCTTCATCGCTGGCGTCTCTCCTGTACCCGGTTGTTCTGTCTTGCGATTGCTGCGTTGCCACTCCCCATCCTTCCAGTTCCGACCGGCTCCCGGTTCCCCTCGTGTTCCTATGAGGGTACCCTACGCGATGATGGTTGCGAAGGCGATGTTGCGTTGCCAACGATGTGATGATTGGGAGAAATGACCAAATGATGGATCAGCCGATGATTGTGCGGGAACGCGATCCGCAGGTTCCGCCCAGGGTGTTCGACACCCACGTCCATTTCCCGTGGGGCGCCGACCGTGACGCCGGCGCGGTGACCGATGAGCTTGCTGAGTTCTGCCAGCGCTCGAACATCGTCCACGTCGCGCTGCTGGGCAGCCGGTGGGGCGACTACAACGACCGCGTGAGCGCGGCGATCGCGCGGTATCCCGACCTGTTCGTCGGCATGTACGGCGTGGAGCTGGGCGAGGACACGCCGGATTCGGTGCAGGAGGCCTATGATCGGGGTTTTCGGGGTCTCAAGATCATACACGCGCTCAAGCCGTACGACCATCGTGACTACTGGCCGGTCTACGAGCGCGCCGAGGCGCTCGGCATGGTGACGCTGTTTCACACCGGCGTGGTGGGAGGTGGCGTGGACTATCGCGATACTGATCCGTTCTCGGAGGCGGTGGTGACGCGCGCTCGCTACTTCGAGAAGCGGCTGCGTGGGCAGGGATTCTCATCGTCGCACATGGACCCGATCCTGCTCGATACGCTGGCGTTCACCTTCCCGCGACTGCGGATCATCGGCGCGCACATGGGTGTGGGGCAATACGACTACGCCTGTCACATCGCCCGCTGGCGTCGCAATGTCTTCTGGGACATCTCCGGCGGAGAACTGGTGCGGCGGCACATCTTCGAGCGCAAGCTGATCGGGCAGGAGATCTCGCCGTACAAGGTGCTGTTCGCCTCGGATTGCGGCATGGAGAAGATGGCCAATGAGATCGCGGACTGGGCGGCGATTCTCGACCTGATGCGACTGACGCTGGAGGAGCGGGATCGCATCTTCTATGGCAACGCGGCCCGGATCTTCGGCGTCGGCGAGTTCGCGGGCGTCACCAACGAGGCAGCGTACGACGAGGTCTGGAATTCGGAAGAAGGCGACCCCATCCGGTAACATTCCCGGCGTCGTGGCAATGAGAATGATCGAGATTTGCGGCGGAGTGCAGGTCGCTTAAGAGACGTACCGGCAGAGCGAGCACGTAGCGGCAGCCCCTGTATCTGCCATTGGTGGCGGATCGTCGGACCGGGCCGATACCGGAGTTCAGGATTGGCCACTACGCGTTCCCCGAGATGATAGTGATCGGATATTGGGCCAACGAGATGGTGTTATTTGGATAGTACGTACGCGCAAGGAAGTGCCCCATCACTGCGAGGCATCCTTGCGGCGCCTTTGTGAAAGCCGTATTATCACTAGGTAAGGATGTCACTGCGAGTCGACCAGACGCGTGGTTTCGCCGGGGCGAAAGCCTCAGGCCGGGACGTCCGGACACATTAACAATTGAGCGCCCCGTACTGACGGGGGACTGAGCTAGGAGCGACATCGATGGATAACATTGTGATCCTCTCCATCGTGGCCGTGCTCGTGGCTGGACTCACCTTTTTCGTGACCTGGTTTTGGCTGGAGCGGCGCGAGAATTCTCGCGTGCGCATTGCTCAGTCGGAAGCAAGCCGCATTGTGGAAGAGGCGGAATCCAGACGACGGGATACAGCACTTGGGGCAAAGGATGAGGCGATTCGCCTTCGTGGGGAACTCGATCGGGAGCTGACCCAGCGCCGGAACGAGATCGAACGAATCGAACGGCGGATCGAAGGGAAAGAAGAGCAGATCGACAACAAGTCGACTGCTGTTGAGGATCGGGAAAAGAGCGTGCGTCAGGGCGAACAGCAACTGACGCTGGATCGCGAAATTTGGGAACAGGAGCGATCAAACCAGCAACGACAGCTCGAGGAGGGCCGTGCCACGCACGTGCTTGAGCTGGAGCGGATCGCCGGGTTGACCAGCGAGGACGCCAAAAACGAGCTGGTGCAGGAAGTCGAAGTTGAAGCTCGCCACCTGGCGACGCGCAGCCTGCACGAGATCGAACGGGAAACAAAGCTGGAGGCGGATCGACGCTCGCGAATGATCCTTGCGACGACGATTCAGCGGATTGCCGCCGATTACGTCGCCGAGTCCACAGTGTCGTCGGTGCCGCTGCCGAGTGACGACATGAAGGGCCGCATCATCGGTCGGGAGGGTCGAAACATCCGGGCGCTGGAACAGGCGACCGGCGTGGACCTGATCGTCGATGATACCCCGGAGTCGGTGACCGTATCCGGTTTCGATCCGGTGCGACGGGAAGTCGCGCGGCGGTCACTGACGAAGCTGCTGCAGGATGGACGAATCCACCCGGCACGCATCGAGGAAGTCGTCAGCAAGACCCAGATCGAGCTCGAGCAGATCATGCGGGAGGAGGGCGAACGCGTGGCCTACGAGGCCAACGTGCCCGGACTTCACCCCGACCTGATCAAACTGCTGGGGCGGCTCAAGTTCCGCACCAGCTACGGGCAAAACGTGCTCGCGCATTCGCTGGAAGTATCGATGCTGTCCGCGAATCTGGCGGCGGAGCTCGGCGCTGACGTAAATGTCAGCCGCACGGCGGGCCTGCTGCATGACATCGGCAAGGCGGTTGATCATGAGGTCGAAGGACCGCATGCGTTGATCGGCGCCGACATCGCCAAGCGGCTCGGACGATCCTCCCGGATCGTGCACGCGATAGCGGCGCACCATCGCGAGGAAGAGCCGAAAACCGTGGAAGCGTTCATCGTCGCGACGGCGGATGCCATCAGCGGCGCCAGGCCTGGCGCTCGCCGGGAGATGATGGAGACCTACATCAAGCGCCTGGAAGCGCTCGAAGGGGTCGCGAACTCGTTCGATGGGGTCGAGAAATCGTTCGCCATCCAGGCGGGACGCGAAGTTCGCATCCTGGTGCGACCGAACTCGATTGATGACCTTGGCGCCAACAGGCTTGCCAGGGATGTCGTGAGAAAGATCGAGGAAACGCTCGAGTATCCTGGCCAGATCAAGGTGACGGTGATCCGGGAAACGCGAGCGGTCGACTACGCACGATAGCGTGATTGTCGTCAAATGACTCGCCACCGCCTCGTTTTCACCATGACCGGCAACAAACGAACCGAAGGAAACGCGGGCCAGAATGCATTCTGGCCCGCGTTGTTGTGTGTTTCAGGATGGGACGCCCGAAAAACGTGCCATAATCGCCGAAGCATCGTACACTGGAGTCCTGGAGGGGGCGCTGACATGTGATGTCGGCCCAAAATATCATCATGTCGCGTGGTCAACCCTGATTTTGGATCAGGCGCGGCCCTATGGGGAGCGCGATTTTCAGCATACGTGTGCCCGGTTTTCGGGTCCGTGAGGACGTTCAGGGGAGGACCTCACTACATGAACCGTTTTTTCAGCAAGCTCGACCTGCGCGACATCAAGATCGATCCCGAGGGATCCCGTTTTCCACCCGACGCAGATGAAGATGATCAGTCGGCGGAAGAGCAGGCCGTTGACACGTACCATGGGGACGAGCATCGCGCATCCGCTCAGGCCGTCGTCGAACAACCAGACCAGCACCAGCACATCGTCGATGAGCCAGATCCATACGTCACGGTTGAATCGGGGGTTGACAGCCTCGATGGCTACGAGCCATATGAGGTCGAGGAGCAGATCCTGCCGGTGGCGTCTAACGGGCATCTCGAGCCCGACCAGCTTCCCGCACCTGTTGCCGTTGAGCCGGGCGACGAGATCCTCAAGGTCTCCGCGAAGTCCCGTCCGAGCGCCGTCGCCGGAGCAATCGCTGGCGTCGTCCGCGAGTTCGGACGCGCAGAGGTGCAGGCGATCGGCGCCGGGGCGACCAACCAGGCAATCAAGGCGACCGCAATCGCCAGAGACTACCTGCGCGAGAGCGGTATCGACGCGGTGTGCCTGCCGGCGTTCATCGACGTCACCATCGACAACGAGGATCGCACCGCCATTCGCATCCTGATCGAGCCTCGATAGCCAAACGACGACTTTTCATGAACACCACCAATGTCCAATCGACCGACCGGCCCGGCGACTCTCGCTACTGGCCGGTCGACTTGCATGCGCACACCACGGCATCGGACGGCACGTTGCGTCCGCGCGAGCTTGTCGCCCTGGCGGCGGAGCGCGGCATCCAGGTGCTGGCGGTCACGGATCATGACACTGTGGACGGAATTGCCGCAGCCCGTGAGGCCGCCGCTGATCCTGGCGTGATTCTCGTGCCGGGGGTCGAGTTGTCGACCACCGAACGCGGCGTCGAGGTCCATGTGCTGGGCTATGGCGTCGATCCCGACGACGCTTCGCTGGGTGGGGAACTGCGCGACTTGGCCCAGTCACGCGTGCGTCGGATCACGGCGATGATCGGCAAGCTGCATGACGCCGGATATGCCATCGACCTTGATCATATCCTGGCGCAGGCGGAAGAGGGATCGATCGGGCGTCCTCATCTGGCGCGGGCATTGATCGAGATCGGCGCGGCAACGTCGATCGACGACGCGTTCCAGCGATTTCTCAAACCGGGGCGCCCTGGCTGGGTCCCTCGCGACCTGTTCACGCCTGAGCAGGCGGTGGTGTTGCTGGTGGATCACGGCGCGTTGCCGGTGCTGGCTCATCCATGGTCGACCGGAGACATTCCGGCCATCCTGCGGCGGCTGATCCCGCTCGGTCTTCGAGGCATGGAGGTGTACTACGGTGAGTACGACGACACGCGACGGTCGGCCCTGCGAGACATCGCGGATCAGCATGCCCTGATCGCGACCGGCGGTTCAGATTATCACGGCCCGCATTTTCGAGCCGGGCGCGAGCTCGGAACCGCCCCGGCGCCGATGGAGGTCTTCGACGAACTCGTTGCCGCCGGGGTGCGGGTATGACCGGGGCGGAGCGATTTGCCGGAGTCGTGATCGTCGCGGCGGGGCGGGGCGAGCGCTTCGGAGACAGCGGCAAGGTGCTGGCCGAGGCGGCCGGGAAACCGCTGCTGTGCTGGAGCATCGAGGCGGCGCTGGCGGCGGGGGTCGTGTCGGAGATCGTCGTTGTCGTCGGTCCGCATAGCCAGACCGGGATCGACGAGGTTCTGACACGGCACTTTCCCGGCGAGCCGATTGCAGTATGCATGGGCGGCGAGCGCCGGCAGGATTCGGTGTTGGTCGGGATCGTCGCGTTGTCGGCGTCAGTCGAGGTCGCGATCATCCACGACGCTGCGCGACCACTGGCGCTGCCGGCGATGTTCGAGGCGGTGGCGAACGCGGCGCGGTCATCGGGCGCGGCGATCACCGGCGTTCCGGTGACAGATACGCTCAAGGAGGTCGATCAGGGCGTCATTGGTCGCACCATCGATCGGAGCTCGCTATGGGCAGCGCAGACCCCGCAGGCGTTTCGGCTTTTGCTCCTGAAACAGGCTTTTGCGGAGGCGGAAAGCGTCGTTCAGGTATTTACCGATGAGGCCGCGTTGCTGGAGTCGATCGGTCATCCAGTCACCATGGTCGAGGGTGGTAGAGAGAATCTCAAGGTCACGGCGCCGGAGGATCTCGCCATGGTCGATTTCCTGCTGTCGACGCGATCCCAGGGAGAATCCAAGGGAGAGCCGCATGTATCGTCCTGACATCCCGCGTACCGGTATCGGCTACGACGTGCATCGCCTGGTAGTGGGGCGGCGTTGCGTGCTGGGTGGCGTTGCGATTCCGTTCGAGCGCGGGCTGGAAGGCCATTCCGACGCGGACGTCGTGTTGCACGCGCTGGCCGACGCGCTGCTCGGCGCGGCGGCGCTGGGAGATATCGGGCGGCACTTTCCGCCGACCGACCCGGCGTGGAAGGACATGGACAGCCGGGAGATCGCGCGGGCTGCCGTTGGCAAGCTGGCTGAGTTGGGGATGGAGCCGATCCACGCCGACATCACCGTGATTGCCGAAGCGCCGAGGATCAATCCCCACCTTGACGCGATGCAGAGGTCAATCGGCGCCTGTCTCAGTCTGCCGCCGGAGACGATCAGCATCAAGGCGACCACCAACGAGCGGATGGGATTCGTCGGTCGCGAAGAGGGGATCGCCGCCATCGCGGTGGCGACGATCGCGGCCAAGATCGACGAAGCGTCGTAGCGGGAGGCGGTCTTGCGGATTCTGGTGCAGCGCGTGACTGAAGGGAGCGTCACGGTCGATGGCAACGTGGTGGGCGAGATCGACGCCGGGCTGCTGTTGCTGGTCGGGATCGCCGACGAGGATACGCCCGAACTCGTGGCGATGATGTGCGACAAGATCGCCAACCTCCGCATCTTCGAGGACGACGAAGGCCGCATGAACCGGTCGCTCCTCGACCTTCTGGCGGGTGGAGACGAGGCTGGCGTGCTGGTGGTGTCACAATTCACCCTGTATGGTGATGTCCGCAAGGGACGCCGACCGAGCTTCACCCACGCTGCCGACCCGGATGTCGCCGCGTCGATGGTCGACGCCTGCGCGGCGTGGTTCCGGACAGCGGGATTTCGGGTCGGTACAGGCGAGTTCGGTGCGCAGATGCGGGTGCAACTGGTGAACGACGGACCGGTGACGCTGTGGGTTGATTCGGACGAATTGCGACGGTCACGGCGAGGATAGGACGACGGGATGCCTGACAAGCCACGCGACGACCAGCTCGAACGAGAGATTCCGCCGATTCCGGACGGAGGGCTAGCCACCTCGATGCCGGATTGGCTGCGACGTCCTCCCGCCTGGCGAACCCTGCCCGAGCGTAAGGTTTTGCCGCCCGAGAACGCCGCACCCACGAACCTGCCCGAAGCCGATACCTCGATGATCGACCCTCGCGAGTTCATACACGATGACGACCTGCCGGCCTGGTTGCGGTCACTGCGGCGTCCTGACCCGATTGCCGAGCCGGTGCCTGGCGGCCATGCTGACGCTCAGCTCGCATCGCCGACGGTAGCGGTCAAGGGAGATGACCAGCCCGCCGTCGTGACGGTTGATGACCAGCCAACGACGTTCCGACCAAGGCGCCGGGCAACCGTCACGACGTCGTCGTCCACGACAACATCTTCGTCCCCAGCAGTTCGGGCCTTTGAGACCCGGCCCAGCCCGGCACGGTCACGACTGGAGCAGCGTGCGACAACATTGGCTCTGGGCGTTGCCCTGGTCATTGCCCTGCTCGTGATCCTGATTCTAGTGGCCTGGTAGGATTCGCCATACCGCGATCACGTAGCCTCGCACCTTGTGCGCGAGGCTACATTGTGTCTGCGCCTGAACCCAGCTCCACGTCCATCTCCGCCAACCGATGGTCGAGCTCCTCCACCGACGTGGCGGGGAGCTTGCAGGCGCCTTCGCGGCAGAGGTAGGCAGTGGGATTGCCGTCGAGCATGGGACGGTCGGCGAGCAGCGGGAACCGCTCGGTAACGTTGTTGTCATTGGCATCGGGCGCGTGGGCGACGAAGTGCAGTGCTGGATGCGACAGCGCGCTGATGGTCAGCGGACCGATCGCGCCGGCGCCGCCACTAGCCAGGATCAGTTCGTAGCCGGGCGCCAGCAGCCGTTCCGCCGCGGCGAGGTAGCGCCCGAACCCGGTGGGGTGGTCGGTCATCAGGCTCGACATCCTTTCCAGCAGGTTCACGGCCCTGGCGCGGTAGTCGTCGCGACCGGTGAGCAGCGACAGCGAGATCAGCACGTCGGCGGCGACGGAGTTTCCGGCCGGGGTGGCGTTGTCCTGAAGCGTTCGTGGTCGGACGATGAGATCGGTGCTCGATGCCGGCGTGTCGAAGAAATCGGCCTCGCCATTCCGACCGAAGGTAGCGAGGACGTGATCCATCAGGCACTGGCCTTCTACCAGCCAGTCCACGTTTCCGTCGACCTGGTGCAGCCGGATCAGCCCGTCTGCCAGGCAGACGTAGTCCTCCAGCACGCCATCCGCGCGATGCTCGCCATCCCGCCAGGTGCGCCACAGCGTCCCGTCCTCTTTTCTCAGCGTGTCCAGCATGAATGTCGCCGCCTTCTGTGCCGCGGAGACGAACCGGGGATCGCCGAAGATGGCTCCCGCGTGCGCCAGTGCGCCGATCGTGAGGCCGTTCCAGGCGGCAACGAGCTTGTCGTCGCGACCGGGGCGGACCCGCGTTGCCCGGTGCGCCTTGAGCGACTGGCGAGCGTCGTCCAGGCGGTTCGTGACCTGCTCAACGCGCAGATTGTGGCTGGCGGCGAGCTCGTCCTCCGTCGCGACGATCTCCAATACGGAATGTCCCTCGAAATTCCCCTCGGGGGTGACGCCGAAGCGCTCCCGGATCAGCGAGGCGCCCGTGACATCCAGCACATCGTCGATCTCGGCGATGTTCCAGACGTAGAACTTCCCTTCCTCGCCCTCGGTGTCGGCATCGAGCGCCGAGGCGAAGCCGCCGCCGGGCAACTCCATTTCCGCCAGCAGCCAGTTGGCGGTTTCGGCCACGATCCGCCGGTAGCGATCGTCGCGGGTTGACCTCCATGCATCGACGTAGACGGTGATGAGCTGGGCGTTGTCGTAGAGCATCTTCTCGAAGTGGGGGACCAGCCATCGCTCATCGACCGAGTAGCGGGCAAACCCGCCAGCAAGCTGGTCATACATGCCGCCGCTGGCCATGTGGTCGAGTGTCGTCGTGAGCATCGTCCTGGCGACGCTGTCGCCGGTTCGCTGGACGTGACGATTGAGAAAGTCCAGCGTCGGCGCCTGCGGAAACTTCGGGGCAGCGCCGAACCCGCCGAATTCGGGGTCGAACTGCTGATGCAGGTTGGCCAGCGCCTGCCGGGAAACGTCGGACGTGATCGTGCCGCTGCGTGGAGTGCCGGACGACGATTGCTGAAGATAGTTCTCGATGCTGTCGGCGTTCTTGAGCAGTTGGCCGCGGTCGTTGCGCCAGGCGGAGGATATCGTGTCGAGCACGCGCGGGAAGCCCGGCATTCCGCGCTGGTCGCTGGGTGGCCAGTAGGTGCCGCCGAAGAACGGAACGCCATCGGGCGTGGCGAAGGCGTTGAGCGGCCAGCCGCCATGACCGAGCATTGCCTGGACCGCGCTCATGAAGATGGTGTCGATATCCGGGCGTTCCTCTCGGTCGACCTTGATATTGACGAAGTGCTCGTTCATGACGGCGGCGATCTCTGGATGCTCGAACGACTCGTGCGCCATCACGTGGCACCAGTGGCAGGCGGAGTAGCCGATGCTGACCAGCACGGGCTTGTCCTCCCGTTTCGCCCTGGCGAAGGCTTCTTCCCCCCACGGGAACCAGTCGACCGGGTTGTCCTTGTGCTGCTGAAGATAGGGGCTTGGCTCGTGCGCGAGTCGGTTGGGCATGCGGTGTCTTCCTCTGGTGCTCGAATTCGGATCAGACGCTGCTTCACCATACCGTTTGCGCAACATCAGTGCCTTGACCGTGCCTTGGCCGTGCCTTGACCGCGCCTGGCCGCGCCAAAATCGGTATGGCATGCCGCTTGCATGGAACTCAGGCAGTTGAACCAACCACGCAACGCAACGGGAGACAGCATATGACCGAGGACAAGAAGACCAGCAATGAACCAGAAGACGTGAAAAGGCCATTGGAGGTCGGGGAAGAACAGCACGAAGCGACGTTTACCCT
>JACCVC010000048.1 GCA_013698305.1 Chloroflexia bacterium | reverse complement strand
TGCCGAGCGACGCATGCGGATCGGAATCAAGATGAAGCAGTTTTCCAACCCGGCGGACCCTGCCCACCAGCGTGGCGTCCAGGCACGAGACAACCTGGTCAATGCGCTGCGGGAATGCGGCGAGCTCGCCGACGCGGTCGAGAGCTTCGACGGTCAGGAATTGATCGAGGTGCTTGACTACCTCGACAGCCTGCGGTTCGTCATGGCGGAATCGGGTCAACTGCTGGCCGGCGTCGTCCGCGGCCAAGTCATGTAGGGACCGGCCTTGTGCCGGTCCGAACCGGAAATCACGAATCACGATTTGCCATGGTGTTGTATAGGCCATTGGACGATCAATCATTGTCCACCCGCGTAGGGATCGGCCTTGTGTCGATCCCTACGCGGGTCGCCGACCACGATATTTCCGTCACGAACCCAACGGCGCAAAGATCGTCACCGGCAACTCAGGATCGCCCATGTCGGGGTCGATCGGGAAGATCGGTCGCTGCACCCGCTGATAGGGCAGGCTAGGGATGTCCTGATTGACCGCGCCCGGCGTGAGCGCCATGAAGGCGGCCGACGCGACCTCTCGCAGCTCCGGCTCCAGGTAGCCGATCTTCACCACGGTCACGTCGTGCTCGGCCACCCGGAGATCGACCGCCGCGAAATCGGCCAGGCGGTGATACGGCTTGCGCCGCGTCGGGATGATCACATGCACTCCCCCGCTCCTGACCACGGCGATGTCGCCCCCGACGGGATCGCCCTTCTGGATCGCATGGACCGTTCCGGTCACCTCCAGCGGAGCGCCATTGACCGGGTCCAGCACGCCGCCGATCGTCACACTCACCTCGGCGCCGATCCCTGCTGAAACGCATCGTGTCACCGCCTCGGGGCTGGGAACCGCCGCGACGATGGCGGTCTTGTCCCCTGAGCGGAACGCTTCCTGGGCGAGCAGCCGCTCGACCATGTACGGGATATCCCCCGCCCCGCCCGCCGTCGGGTTGTCGCCGGAATCGCTGATGATCACCGCCTTCCTGTCCTGTGCGAGCGCCTGCTCGATGGTCCAGTCGGCGGGGCCGGTCGGAACGCCGAAGCCGAACTCGCGGCGTGCGTGCCAGTACCGCTGGCCGATCTTGCGGCACTCTGCGTAGATCGCGGCGACATCGGTGCCCGACACCACCACCGTGGCGTTGGTCCGCGGCTGATCGGCCCATACGTAGCCCACCCACAACGAGGGATCTATCACGCCCTCGACCACGTCGGACTCGACCAGCCGGCCGTAGACCGTCCGGCCAGGCTCGACGAAGGTGCTGGTGCGCTCGCCGGACAGCATCACCGGGATTCGCATGAAGGCGCGATGTGGGCGAGTGTTGGTGTCGAGGCAGTGGAGCAGATGGGTGATTGCCCGCTCCTTCGCCTCCATCACGTCGACGTGCGGCGCCTGCCGGTAGCAGGTGAAGACGTCGATGTTGCAGACGAGCCTGCCAGAGATGTTGCCGTGCAGGTCCATCCCGGCGGAGATGATGCAGTTGTCGCCGACGATCTCGCGGATGCCGGCGGCGATGTCGGCCTCGGCGTCGTCCATGCCGATCACGCTCATCGCGCCATGAACGTCGAAGAGAAACCCGTCGAGCGGCAGCGCGTCCCGGATGCGATCGAGCAGCTCGGCCTTCATCTGTTGGTAGGCCTCGGCGACGACCTGGCCGCCAGGGATCGAACGCGCCTTCAGGCACGGGACAAACTCGACGTCATCCCGGTCGCGGTACGTCCAGTCCAGCAGATAGGGATACCAGGGCTGCATCGCGTCGCCGCGAAGAATGGTGAAGTCGTCGAGGGTCGCGTGGAGCGGCGAGAAGGTGCTGCTCTCGATGGCGATGCCACCGATGCCGATCCGGTAGCGTTTGGGTGCGGTCAAGGGGACGGTCTCCTGAGTGGGCTAACGGGTGGGGAGTAACCTCTATGTCGCCCAAGACCATACCCAAGGGGGCAGCCCTTCGCAACAGCTCCCAGTCTGGTACGCGGCCGTCGTGAGATCGCACCCGCCATGTCACTTGAGGCACTTGGCCGTTAGCGTAGACGCTCATCGGCAGCCGCTTGGCGTTGAGATACCCCAGTAGGGTATGATGGCCGCGAAATGCGACGATGACACATTATCGAACCCAGGCATTCCACCAGAAGGTCTCAGCACATGCTCCGCCGATCCTCGACAATCTGGTTGCCACGTATTGCGCTGGCGCTCCTGATGTTGCTGGTGTCCCATGACGTAGTCATGGCGACGGACCCGCACAACGTCGAGGGTGCAGCGACTCATGGTGATCATGCGCCGGCCCACAACGCGCCGCGCACGGATGCAGCGTCGCATGTCCAGACCGCAACGTGCATGGCCATTGAGGCGGCGAGAACGAGCGAATCGATCCGCGTCGATGGTGATCTTCCGTCGAATGTCGTAGTGGACTCACGCTGCCAGGTGGCAGACTCCCGAGCAGTCGCGATTGATCACGACGAAGCCGGCGGTTCTCCTGGACAACTCCGGGCGATGCTCCAGGTGTACCTCAACTGAGCCGATCTCCTGCCCTTGGAAATGCCGTTCCTCTATTTCCCATCTGAACAGGAGAAGTTCATGAGCACTACCCGAGTTGGGTCTGTCCGCCGCGACGTCCCCACTGCGTTTCTTGCCGCCATTGCGTTCAGTCTATTGCTGGCGTTCGTGCCGGTCGGTTCCGGGGCGGCGCAGGAT
>JACCVC010000034.1 GCA_013698305.1 Chloroflexia bacterium | reverse complement strand
ACGAAGCAGACGATCCGGAACACCGTCACGAAGATCGTCATCGGGATCAGGATCAGGATTCTGACAAGCGACTTGATCGTCTCGCACACCGTCTTCACGATCGTCGTGATTATCGAGAAAAAGACTTCGACCATCTTGCAGACAGTCTCCGTCACCCAATTACAGAGCGCATCCAGAGGCCAGGGCAGCCAGGTGCAGACGTTGCGGCGCACCGACTCGCAGCTCTCCTCCCAGCGCGAATGCCATTCCTCGATCTGCGTAACGACCTCCCGGCAGACGGTCTCGACCGTCTCGATGATCGCCTCAATTGCTGACAGCACCTGCCGCTCGACGAAATCGACCACTCTCATGCACCTGAGCATGTCGCCCTCCCTTGCATGACTACCCGGCGTGGATCGACCAGGGTCCCGTAAACGGAGTGAATCGTATGCTCGGCCTTCTTCCAAAATGGGGTCCCGGAAGAACCCAGTATACGCCTGCTTATCTGCAATTGGAATGGATCATGACCGATTGGGACCAGGCGCTATCGAGGAGCATTGACATCCACGCGTTTCCTCCCCATCATGCGAGTTGCTGGCAATTGACGATGTGATCGAGCGAGGTGATCGAGCAGTGGAACTCCGATTGGATGGGCGGGTGGCCCTTGTCACCGGGGCTGACAGCGGCATCGGGCAGGGCATCGCCCGCCTCTATGCCGCCAGCGGAGTTGATGTCGTCGTCCACTACTACACTGACCGCGAAGGTGCCGAGTCGACTGCGGCGATAGTCCGGGACGCCGGCCAACGGGCGATTATCGTCCAGGCGGACCTCGGCGACGAGCAGGATGTCGAAGGCGTCTTCGCAGAAATCGACGACGCCTTCGACAGGATCGACATTCTCGTCAACAACGCCGGCCAGGGCAGTGGCGGCCTCGTCCACGAGCTCGACCCGGCGCTGTGGGACCGGGTGCTGCGGACCAATCTCTACGGACCGTTCTTCTGCTCGCGGCTGGCGGCGCGGCGCATGATCGAGCGCAACGAGGGGGGACGAATTATCAACGTCACCTCCGTCCATCAGGAAGCATGCATGGCCGGCGGTGCCGCCTACTGCGTCTCCAAGGCCGGGCTGCGAAACCTGACGCGGACCCAGGCAATCGTACTGGCCAAATATGGCATCACGGTCAACAACATCGCGCCGGGCATGATCCTGACGCCGATGAACCAGCAGGCCGTGGACGACGCCGAGGTCCGGCACGACGCCGAGGCGCAGATTCCCCTGCTCCGCGCCGGAGTGCCGCGGGACATCGCCCACATGGCACTGTTCCTCGCCTCGGACGCCAGCAGCTACTGCACCGGCTCGACCTACTACGTCGACGGCGGCTGGATGCTGGTCCAGCCTGACGTATGACGAGGGGCATCATCGCAACGAAAGGCGCATGTAGCCTCGGACCTTGTGTCCGAGGACCTGCACCACCTATCGCCCAACAGATACAAGGAGACTCACAACCATGACATTTCTTTACGTCGGCGCATACACCGAACCACAAGGCCGAGCCGAGGGCATCGGCGTCTACTGCTTCGATCACAAAAACGGCGCACTCGATCACGTCCAGACGGTCACGGACATCACCAACCCATCATTCCTGGCAGTCAGCCCGGACGGGCGCTTCCTCTACGCCGTCTGCGAGAGCGAGGGCGGCGCGGTCGCGGCGTTATCGCGCGATCCGGAATCCGGCAAGCTGGTTGAGCTCAACCGGCAATCGTCGGGCGGCAACGGACCGTGCTACGTCAGCGTCGAAGCATCAGGACGATACGCGCTGGTGGCGAACTACGGCGGTGGGTCGATTGCCGCGCTGCCTATCGCCGCAGACGGCAGCCTCGAACCCGCCACCAGCGTCGTCCAGCACGAGGGCTCCAGCGTCAACCCGGACCGGCAAGGCGAGGCCCACGCGCACATGATCGCCCCCACGCCGGACGGTCTCCACGTCTTCACGACCGACCTCGGCATGGACGAGATCGTGGGCTATTCGCTGGACGCGGCGTCAGGGCAGCTCGTGCCAAACGGCGAAGCAGGCGCGACCAGCCATCCCGGCGCGGGACCACGCCACTTCGCTTTCGCTCCGGACAGCGGTATGGCGTTCGTCATCAACGAGCTCGACTCCACCCTGACCGCCTATGACTACGACGCCGAGACCGGACGCCTCGATTCGAGGCAGACCGTCTCGACGTTGCCGGACACGTTCGACGGTGAGAACACGACCGCGCATATCCTGGTATCTCCGGACGGGCGTTTCGTCTACGGCTCCAATCGCGGGCACGACAGCATTGCGATCTTCGCGATCCATCCGGAGAGCCACGACCTGATCGCGATCGGTCACGCGTCGTCGCGAGGCAGGACGCCCCGGAACTTCGCGCTCGACCCAAGCGGTGAGTGGCTGCTCGCCGCCAACCAGGACTCCGACACGGTCGTCGCCATGCGCCGCAACGCCCGGACTGGTCTGCTCTCCGACCCGGAGACCGTCTCCAACATCGCCTCGGCGGTCTGCCTCGTGTTCTGCGAGTGAAATCTCGCCGCATTTACGAATTGTGAGGTTCGGGTACAGTGTGACGAGGAACCGACCTGCATCTGGGTCACCGTTTCCGTCCGCCCGAGCCTCGGCTCGTATTCAGGAAAGGACACCACCGTCATGACCGGACTTCTCTCGAAAAAAGGCAGGGCAACCCGCTGGCTTGGCGCCGGCACGTTGCTGATCGTCGCGATGTTCGCCGCCACCAGCCTCAGCGCCGCCGGACCTTCCGGGTCCACCACCTCGCCGAGCGTGCAGGGCGAGACCCTGTCGTCACTGCTGGCGCAAGACGTCAGCGCCACGCCAGTCACCGCGGCCACGCCGGTTGCGCTATCGGCCTGTGATGCAATCGCGCCAGGCGTCGGGTCGGAGCCGTGGGTTCGCGTCGAGCTCTACTTTGGCACCAGCCAGCCGGACGGAGAGGCGGTCACCGATGAGGAATGGCAAGCGTTCCTCGACGAAGAGATCACCCCGCGCTTTCCCGACGGGCTGACGGTCCTCGACGGTTATGGGCAGTTCCTCAACTCGAGCGATGTGATTATTGCGGAGGAAAGCATCGTGCTGATCATCTTTGTTCCGCTGGAGTTCGCCGCGTCGAGTAGTGACCTGATCGAGGAAGTGCGGGATACGTACGAAACGCGGTTCGAGCAGGAGTCGGTGCTTCGGGCCGATTCGGAGCCGGTCTGCATCTCGTTCTAGCCAACCGTGACGCTTCGCCGGCTCAAGTGGC
>JACCVC010000027.1 GCA_013698305.1 Chloroflexia bacterium | reverse complement strand
CGGGGTGCTGACCTATGCTGTGCCGTCGTCGCTCGAAGGAGAGTTGGGTGAGCGAGAGCTTGTCTGGGCGCCGCTGAGGAACAAGCTGACGCTTGGACTGGTCATGCGTTTCAGCAGTGATCAGCCCGAGTTCGACGTGAAGCCGCTCCACTCGCGGGTGGAACCGGTGATTGCGCTAACGCCGGAGCAGTGGGAACTTGCCCTCTGGCTCGCGCGGGAGACGGCCAGCACCATCTATGCGGCGGCGTCGTTGTGCCTTCCGCCCGGTGTTCAGCAACGGATGGTGGAATGGTTTGAGCTCCGTCCAGATGCCTCGGAGCGCGATGCTGAGACGTTGACGACCGTGCAACGCGGTGTGGTGGAAGCGCTGCGAAAAGAGAGCCCGCTCAAGCTCGACACGCTACGTAGCCGGATGAGGCGACAACTGACCACGGTCATGCCCGATCTGGAAGCGCTTGGCTGGATCGAGCGGATCCGGCGGGTCGATCAGCATCGGGCGGAACGTCCTACGCGGCGATTCATCCGCCTGGTCAATGACGATCCGCAGTTGCCAGCGGGCGCGAACCGGCAGCAGGAGGTCGTCGACGCGCTGCGACACCTTGCTCGAATGCGGCGTAGCGGGGAGTCCGACCTGGTCGACGAGGCGACATTTCGGGCGAATATCGACATCAGCCGGGGAATCATCAACGCCCTGCGCGACAAGGGGGTGATCGAGGAGGTCGAACTGCGGGAGGACCACGCTCCGCGCCCTCAACCTGCCCCTGCGCCCCGGCTGACGCCGACGCAAGAGCGGGTGTGGTCGGCGTTCCGGAAGGATCTGGAATCCGGCGATCCGACGCCGAACCTGCTGTTCGGAGTGACCGGGAGCGGCAAGACCGAGATCTACCTGCGGGCGGTCGGGTGGGCGCTGAGCCGGGGTCGAGGCGCAATCGTGCTGGTGCCGGAGATCGGACTGGCGACCCAGGTGGTGCGTCGGTTCATCGACCGTTTCCCTGGGCGGGTGGTGGTGCTGCACTCGGGGCTGAAAGACGCGGATCGGCTTGACGCCTGGGAGGGGATCGCGGAGGGTCGATTCGACGTTGTGGTAGGGCCGCGGTCGGCGTTGTTCGCGCCGATACCGGCGCCGGGCGTGATCGTCATCGACGAGGAGCACGACAGCGCCTACAAACAGGACGTCGAACCTCGATATCACGCGCGGGAGGTAGCGAAGCACCTGGCACGGCAGCATGGGGCGGCCCTGATGATGGGTAGTGCGACTCCGGCGATCGAGTCCTCCTGGCACGCTGACCGCGGCGACTATCGCAAGCTTATCCTGCCGGACCGGGTGAGCCCGGCGGTGATCGATCAGGACTCCGGCTCGGCGGGATCGCTGGAGCTGCCGGGCGTCACCATCGTGGATTTGAGAACCGAGTTGAAGGTCGGTCATGTCTCGCTACTGAGTCGTGAATTGCAGGAGAATGTGGTCGGCAGCCTGGAACGCGGAGAACAGGCGATTCTCTTGTTGAACCGGCGGGGCCAGTCGACAGTGGTGTTGTGCCGATCCTGCGGGCATCGGTTGATCTGCCCGTTTTGCGATATCCCGATGGTCTACCACCGGGATCGTCAGATCCTGATCTGCCATAGGTGCAATCATCAGGATGCGCCTCCGCACCGATGCCCGGATTGTTTTGGACAGCTGGACTATTTCGGCGCCGGTACCCAGCGGGTCGAGGAGGAAGTCAGGCATCTCTACCCCGGCGCCACGGTGTTGCGCTGGGATCAAGACAGCGTGCGGCGGCAAGGCGGGTACGACTCGATGCTGCGCCGGGTCGAGCGCCGGGAGGTCGACGTCATCGTCGGCACCCAGATGGTCGCCAAGGGGTTCGATCTGCCGGGAGTCACGACGATCGGGGTGATCAGCGCCGATACGATGGTCCACTTGCCGGACTTCCGCGGGCCGGAGCGGACGTTCCAACTGCTGACCCAGGTGGCGGGCAGGGCGGGGCGGCGTGGTCCTGGCAGCAAGGTGGTTATCCAGACTTACACGCCGCGGCACTACGCGATCCAGGCGGCGGTACAGCATGATTACGATGCCTTTTACGCCGAGGAAATCGGGTTCCGCGAGCAGCATCAGTTCCCGCCGTTCACACGGTTGATCCGCTACGTGGTGCGACGGGACAAGGAGCGCCAGGCGGCGCTGGAGGCAGAGAATATCGCTCGTGAGGTGGCACGGCATGCGCGGCGGGCGGGGGTGACCATCGACATTCTCGGGCCGACTCCGGCGTTCGCGGCGCGGGTGCGGGGGCAATATCAGTGGCAGTTTGTGGTGCGGACACGAGAGATGGATGCGTTGCTGGATGGCTTGCCGGCGCCTCCCGGCTGGGTCGTGGATGTCGACCCGCAGAGTATGATGTAGCCATCAATGATCACAGGCGGTCGTGGCCGCTTTTTCTGGAGTAGTGTTCGCATGGCAATATATGAGATTCTGATCGAGGGTGAGCCGGAGTTGCGGCAGCGCGCCCAGAAGATTCGTCAGGCGGATGACGAGCTGCGTCGCATCGCCGGCGATATGTGGGAGACAATGGAACGCGCCGAGGGCGTGGGGCTTGCCGGCCCGCAGGTGGGCGTCATGCGGCGGATCATCACCGTGCATGTTCCCGCCGGGATGGACGACGAGGACTCGCCGGAGTATCGCTACGTCCTGCTCAACCCGGAGATCGTGCGGGGATACGGAGAGCAGACCGGCCTGGAGGGGTGCCTGAGCATCCCCGGCTGGGCGGGCGAGGTGACGCGCTATGACAGTGTCACCGTCAAGGCCCTGGGTCTGGACAACAAGCCGGTGCGGATCAAGGCGCGAGGCTACCTGTCGCGAGTGTTCCAGCACGAGATCGACCATCTCGACGGCGTGTTGTTCACCGATCGGATGGCCGAAGACGCGAAGTTGTATCGCGTCGATGAAGACGATATTGACGAAGATGCGGCGATGTTGTCCAACGCCGGAGCGACGCGGGAAGAGCTACTCTGAACTGACCTGGACATTGGGCTGGTTGATTCGTCGGAGTTCCGTGTCGATGATGCGGCGGATGTCCGCGACCGTTGACTCCAGCTTGCAAGCTTCGTTGAACACGACGTAGTCAAACTCGCCCGCGCGATCGAGTTCTTCGCAGGCGGTCTGGAAGCGCCGCGCAATTGCCTCCGGCTTGTCGGTGTTGCGGTCGTTGAGCCGCCGGTACAACTCTTTCATCGACTCCGCGGTGAGGAAGATAGAAATCACCGGATCGATCTTCGATGTCAAGGTCGCCGCGCCCTTGACATCGACCTTGATGATGACGTGCTGCCCATTTGCCAACCCTTCCAGGATGGGGCGGCGGGGAACACCGTAGAGGTTGCCGTAGACGTTGTCGCTCTCCAGGTACTCACCGGCCTCGATCTGTCGCTTGAGGTCGTCGCGGTCCAGAAAGTTGTAGTGAACGCCATGTTTCTCATTGTCGCGGATTGGGCGTGAGGTCGAGGTGACGACGTATCGTGCGGATGGGTACGCCTGTTGCAGGGATTCGAGGACGGCATCCTTGCCGACTCCGGATGGTCCCGAGAGGATGAACACGCGCGGTGCAGAGTCGACCGCTCGCAGACGAGCAATTTTTCGGTCACCGTGGTCGAGCATCTGCTGCTTCTCTTCATCGGTCAAGGGAGCATTCGAGGGTTCTTCGCTGGTCAATCTTCGTCTCCTGGGTCGGCGTGGGGATCCGGTCGGTCACGAGGCTCGTGAATTGTGTGACGATAGTACGACGAAATCCGTCGATGTGGTTGTTCAGATAAGGGCCCGAACCAATGTATGACATTATGACGACCTCCGCGATGGCCGATGAGCTTCGCGAGACCGTGCTGGACGGTCGTATCCAGAAGCTGGGGATGGTCGATGAGTTGACGATCGCCGCCGAGGTCTATGCGAACAGGCGTCGGCAGGCGCTGGTCGCCAGCGCCGACTCGTCCCAGGCGCGATTGTATCGCGCTTCCTCGTTGCCATCGTTCGATACGAGCATCGTGACGCCATTCAGCCTTCAGATGCGGAAGTATGTCCGGGGCGGGTTCGTGATCGACATCGAGCAGCCACCGCTCGAACGAATGGTGCAGTTCACGATCGCGCGGCGGCTGCCTGACGAGTCGCGCAGGCAGAAGGTCGAGGTTGAGGACGAGGAGTTGGACGAAAGCCCTGAAGGCGGTGATATCTGGGGACGGCCGGACGTGATCCGGGTGAAGCTGATCGTCGAGATCATGGGTCGGCACAGCAACCTGATCCTCGTTGGCGAAGACGGGCTGGTGATGGAGAGCGCCAAGCGGGTGACGCCGTCGATGAGCCGGGTGCGCCCGATCCTCCCGAAGCAGCGGTACACGTTGCCTCCACCACTGGACAAACCCGATCCGCGATGGCTGACCGGTCCGGGCGTGGAGCTGATGCTGTCGAACGCGAAGGAATCGGACAAGCTTCATCAGGTGCTGGTGCGGGGGCTGCGCGGTGTGAGCCCACAGATGGCGCGTGAGTACGCCTTCAATCTGGGCGGCAACGTGAACGCAACCGTCGGTGAGGTGGCCGATGTCGATCACCAGGACATCGCGCGGGAGGTGCGCCGGCTGTTCGAGCCGATGATGCTCGGCGGGTGGCAACCGCGGGTATACGAACGCGACGGCGTTGTCACCGGATATGCCGCGCTGCCCATGCGACACCTGGTCGACAACGCCGAGGAGCGCTCTGTCGACACAATATCGGAAGCAGTAGAGGCATCACTGGAAGGCGCTGGGCAGGACGCACCGAAGGATCACGACCAACTGCGAAGCCGGCTGCTGGGACAGATCGACGACGCTCGGGAGCGGCTGGCTCACCGGCTGCATGCGCTTCGGGAGCAACAGCGGAAAGCGGAGGAGGCCGACAAGCTGCGCCACGCGGGCGAGACAATCTATGCCTGGCTGTGGATGATCGAGCCAGGGCAAACGGTGCTGGAGGCCGAAGGGGAGGAACCGATCCCGCTGGATCCGTCGCTGGACGGCAACGGCAACGCGCAGGGCTACTTCGAGAGGTATCGTCGGGCGCAACGAGGGCTGGAGCAGGTTCCCTCCCGGATCAAGGCGGTGCTGGCTGAGGATCGCTACGTCGAGCAATTGCGAACCCAGGTGGAGCAATCGCAGGGGTTCAGCTCGCTGGAGGGTTTGACGCAGGAGTTCGCCGAGTATCAGGAGCAGAGCGGCAACACCTCCCGACCGCAAGGGAGCAAAGGGAAACCGGCCAAGAAGCGGTCGAAGTCGAGCAAGGGATCAGCGCCGGACAGCTATCAAAGCGCCAAGGGGCACACGATTCACATCGGGCGGTCGGGCAAGCAGAACGACCAGGTGACGTTTTCGATTGCCGGGCCGGATGACACCTGGCTGCACGCGCGAGGCGTGCCAGGCTCACACGTGATCGTGCGTTGGCATCAGCCGACCGAGGAGGACGATCCCGAGACGATCGAAACGGCGGCGGCGCTGGCGGGCTGGTACAGCTCGGCGCGGCAGGGCGGGGCGGCGGAGATCGATGTGGCGCGGCGGCGTCATGTCCGGAAGATCAGCGGTGGCGGTCCGGGGATGGTGACCTATCGCAACGAGTACACGATCGCGGTGCAGCCGGAGAACGAGGAAACGCTGCGCGAGTCGGGGAAGCTGGGGTAATCGTGGCGTCGGTAGCCCCGGACCGAGGTGTACGGGGAAGATGAGGTTCTGTCCGGTTTCGCAAGATGTTCTTGCCGCGATGCGCCGGTTCTGTTCTGGATTCACGGTATTGGAATACCCCGCACACAAGGTGCGGGGCTACATAACCAGGGACGTTCTCTACACGTCGTCTGGTGTTTCGGATTGCGGTGTTCGCTTCGGCGTCTTCTCGGTCAGTGCTGGCTTCGCGGGTTCGGCGGCGTCCGACCCGTCAACGGTATCGGCGGTCACGGTACGCAATGACGTCTTGGCGAACATCAAGGAAATAATGATACCGGCTTCGTAGAGAATGAGGAGCGGTATAGCGACGAACGCGAGATTAATGGGGTCTGACGTGGGAGTAATGATTGCTGCCAGGACCATAATGGCGAGATAGGCATATTTGCGCCATTTTCGCATGTTGGCGGGCGAAACGATGCCGATCTTCGCCAGCACGAACATGATCACCGGCAATTGAAACGAAAGCCCCAGGCCCATCATCAGCGCCAGGTAAAAGGAGATCGTTTCCTGCGCGTCGATGTTCCAGTCAATGAAATCGCTCAGGAAGTTAGAAAGAAAGTCCAACGCACGCGGAATCGCGAAGAAGTACGCGTAGGACACGCCGCCGATGAACAGGATCGACATGAACGGAAGCGAGGTGAACAGCACCCGCTTCTCCTTGCGGGTGAGTCCGGGCGCAAGAAATGCCACGAGCTGATAGATGATATTTGGAAGCGTGATTCCAATGGCAACGTAAAGGGCGACCCGGAAGAAAATCGTGATGGGATCGGACGGACCCCTAACGTCCAAACCGCTGCCCTCAAGGTTTGCAGCGTCAACGATCTGTCCGAGAATAGGCCGCACCAGGATTGCACCAAGAATAAAACCAGCGACGATGCCGTACACCATCTTCTTGATGCGGCTGGTGAGCTCGACCAGATGCTCCTGAAGGGTCATCTCCTCGAAGACATCTGGTTCATTGGGGTCATAGTTGGGGAGGCGCGGGATGGTGAACTTCCACGCCGGAACCTTGATCATGCGGGCCATCGGTCTGCTCCTTTCGTAGCCAGGTTCATGGTTTAACCCCGGATCGGGGTCGACCAGGAAACGTCAGCGACGGTAGAGACGACCAGAATGGAACACACGGTTCGTCGGGGGCGTCCACCCAACGAGGGTGGAAAAGGGAACGCGGTCTTCACTCGCGCTCCCCCGTGCTGTTGAAGGTCGCACGCCTCGCGGCGTCAGGAACTCTGGTGCTCATTGATGTAGGAAACGGCGTCTCCAACAGTTCGGATCTTCTCGGCGTCCTCGTCGCTGATCTCGACGTCGAACTCCTGCTCCATCGCCATGATGACTTCGACCAGATCCAGCGAGTCAGCGTTGAGATCGCCTATGAACTCGGCATTCTCCGTCACCTGGTCCTCTTCGACTCCGAGGCGCTCCGCGACGATTCCCTGCACACGTTCGAGTACGGTAGCCAAGCCTGTTCCTCCCTGTTGTTCGGTCATTCAAGACGACGGCAATCATGGGGCAAAGGAGCCCGGTGACGACTGACGCCGGTTTCATCAACAATCGCCGCCTGGCCCACTGCCATGGCAACGGTTTCACAATGTCGCCGCCCGGCGCGGCGCGTACCCGAGGATGATACACGACCAGACGCGTCATGGGGTAGGCCGGAAGCCCGCAAGTCAGGGGGTTTCCGGGGCGTCGAGCCGTTTGGAAATGGCGGCGAGGACGCCATGGATGAACTTGCCGGAGTTTTCGCCGCCGAAGTCCTTGGCGATGTCGATCGCCTCATTGATCGCCACCCGCACCGGGACGGTTTTGCGCTGATTCATCAGCTCATACACCGCGATACGGAGAACGTTGCGGTCGATCACGGCAATCTGGGCAATCGGGAAGTCTGACGCGGCCTCGCCGATGTATCCGTCGATGGTCTCGGCATGACGGCTGACGCCGCCTACCAGCGTGCCGGCATAATCGCGCACGATCGGAAGCATGTCCTCATTGTCGCGAACCCGGTCGCTCAGCTGCTCGACGGTGTGGTCGGTGACATCGAGCTCGTACAGCGTCTGGAGCGCCAGCACGCGCGACTGGTGGCGGGTGGAGGTGGCCGCGGCGGTTGAATTGCCCGGAAACGGCGACTTCCGACGTCGCCGACGCTTCTTGCCGCCAGAGTTGGTGCTGGAGGTGGGTGGAGTGACCTCGTGGCCGTTGCTGGCCGAGTGGTCTTCGGGTGATTCGTTGGTCATGGAGAGAGTGGTTCCTTGTGAGCTATGGTCCGTGTGCGGGCGACATCGGTGTGCAGTTTGAAGCAAGTTTCGACCTTCGGGACGCCTAGTGGCCGATCCTGAACTCCGGTATCGGCCTGGTCTGACGATTCAGGACCTTTGGCAGACACTTCGACTACGCTCAGGGCAGGCTGCGGGTCTGCCGCTACGTGTCGGCGGTAGATTGGACCCGCACGACGTCGAACCCTACGCTTCCACGATGTCGTCGATGAAGATGTTGACCGAGCTTGCGGTCATGCCGAGCATGCGCTCGACCGCGCGGCTGACCTGGTCCTGAATCGACGCCGACAGCTTTGCGATCTTGACGCCGTGCCGCACGGTGACCGCGATGTCAGCTTCGATGCGGTCGCCGATCACGCCAACACGAACCTTACCATCATCGTAGGACTTGCCCTCGAAATTCATCGCCTGGCGGGATCGCCTGGGGCGCGGTCGCAATTCAACGACTCCATCGATGGCGTCGACCGTCAGCTCGATTAATTGGATCAGCACGGCGGGAGCAACCCGCACGGTTCCGCGAACCGCCTCACCGTTGTTTCGCGAGTGATGAATCACGTCGGTGGTGGCGGCGTCTGTCGGCCGCTGATCGGTCATGCGGTCCTTCCCTTCACGAACGGTTCGTCCTGGGAGAGTTCGCGTTCTTCCCGATCGCTCGCGTTGAGCAGATCCTGCGAACGCTCCATGAACGCGGGAATGAAGCCGGTGTGAACCTTGCCCGCGCGGAACTCGGGATCCGAGATCATCGCCCGATGGAAGGGGACGGTGTGGTTGACGCCGGTGATCACGGTCTCGTGCAGCGCCCGTCGCATTCGCGCAATCGCCTCGTCGCGGTCCTTGCCCCAGGTGATGATCTTGCCGAGCAGGGAATCGTAGTGTGACGGGATGGTGTAGCCGCTGAAAAGATGCGAATCGACGCGCACGCCGGGACCACCGGGAGCGACATAGGTGCCCACCGTGCCGACTGAAGGCTGGAAGTCGTTCAGGGCGTCTTCGGCGGTGATCCGGCATTCGATGGAGTGGCCGCGCGGCTGGAAGTCGTCCTCCTTGAACGGGAACCGCTCCCCGGCGGCCACTCGTATCTGCCATACCACCAGGTCGATGCCGTTGACCTCCTCGGTGATCGGGTGCTCGACCTGGATGCGGGTGTTCATCTCCATAAAGTAGAACCGGCCCTCCTGGTCCAGCAGAAACTCCAGCGTGCCGACGCTGGTGTAGTTGGCTGCCTTCGCGCCTCGGGTCGCGGCCTTGAGCAGGTTCTCGCGAACCTTCTTCGGCAGCTCGGGAGCGGGGGCTTCCTCGATCACCTTCTGGTGCCGCCGCTGCAGGCTGCAGTCCCGCTCGCCGATTGCGACGACGTTGCCGAAGTTGTCACCGATCACCTGCACCTCGACGTGCCTGGGCCGATCGAGATAGCGCTCGATGTAGACATCGCCGTTGCCGAACGCGGCTTCCGCCTCGGCCTGGGCCATCGAGACGCTTCGGGTCACGTCAGCCTCTGACGTTGCCACGCGCATGCCGCGACCGCCTCCGCCGGCGACCGCCTTGATCACGACCGGAAAGCCGATCTTCCTGGCGATCTGGCGGGTGTCGGCGATGTTGGTGATGATGCCTTCCGTGCCCGGCAGGAGCGGGACGCCCGACTCTTTCATGACGTGACGGGCCTCGGCCTTGTTGCCCATCCGCTCGATCACGCCCGGGCGAGGGCCGATGAAGGTGATGCCGACCTGCTGGCAGATGTCGGCCAGGTAGGCGTTCTCGGCGAGGAAGCCGTAGCCGGGATGGATAGCGTCGCACCCTGTCACCAGGGCGGCGCTGATGACGGCGGGGATGTTGTTGTAGGAGCGCGGGACCGAGGCCGGGCCGATGCAGACGGCCTCGTCGGCGAGCCGGACGGGAAGGGACTCGCGGTCGGCGTCGCTGTAGGCGATCACGGCGGGAACTCCGAGGTCACGGCAGGCGCGGAGCACCCGGAGCGCAATCTCGCCGCGATTGGCGATCAATATCTTGCTGAACATTGCGTGGGCCTCCGACCGAGTATACCGACCCCGAGGAGTGGCTTGAGGCACTGGAATGGAAATCCAGATATTCAGGGCAGAGGCTGTTTCCTCGGCGTAGTACCTCGTCACAATACGACTGTACGACTGTCATTCCGAGCGAATGCGAAGCTTGTCCTGAGTCCGTCGAAGGAACTTCTCCCGGCAAATCCGAATCGCCAGTCCTCTCTACCAAGCGAACGCCTGATATGCCAGATGTGGCGCCAGCTTCGCTGTCGAGCGCCTCGCGCGGGGGTCCTTCGCTCCGGTCAGGATGACGGTTCTGTTCTTGGCGCAACATGACACGGTCTTGATGACCAATACGTACCCCAGTGTACCGTGATCATCAGACCATGAAGAGACCGCCGTCGACCGTGAGCACCTGCCCGGTAATGAAACCGGCGTCCGGCGAGAGCAGGAATGAGACCGCTCCGGCGACATCCTCCGGCTGGCCGAACCTGCCGAGCGGCGTCTGGCTGAGCAGTTGCGTCTTGATGTCTTCCGACAGCACGTCGGTGAGGCGGGTTTCGATGAACCCCGGCGCGACGGCGTTGACCGTGATGCCGCGAGAGCCGACCTCTTTTGCCATGGACTTGGTCAACCCGATCAGGCCCGCCTTGGCGGCGGCGTAGTTGGCCTGACCGGCGTTGCCGACAAGGCCGACCACGGAACTGAGGTTGACGATCCGACCAGTGCGGGCGCGGAGCATTGGGCGGATCGCGGCCTTGCTGACCAGGAACGCCCCCTTGAGATTGGTAGAGATCACGTCGTCCCAGTCCGACTCGCTCATGCGCATCATCAGCGTGTCACGGGTGATGCCGGCATTGTTGACGAGGGCGTCGATCCTGCCGAGGTGGGACATGCCGGTCTCGATGATCCGACCGGCGTCATCTGCCTTGGAGATGTCGGCGGCGATGATCTCGATGTTGCGACCGGTCGTTTCCAGCTCGGTGCGTGCAAGTTGCGCCGCCTCATTGTCGCCACGGTAGGTAACGAGCAGGTCGAAGCCGTCCTCGGCGAGGCGTTTGGCGATGGCGAGGCCGATGCCTCGGGTGCCGCCGGTGACGATCGCGCCCTTGACGTGTTGTTCAGTCATGTAGTGTTCCATTTCAGATTGGCCGAGCATTCGGCCACCAAGCCGACACAGGGCCGGCGCTACGCGTTAAATCCCCGCAGTTCCCCATCGAACCAGGCCCGCGGCCCAGGCGAGGCCCGCGCCGAAGGCGACCAGCACGACGTTGTCGCCTTCCTTGATCGACTCGGAGTCGGCGGCCTCGGCCAGGGCGATGGGGACGGACGCCGCCGACGTGTTGCCGAGCCGGTCGACGTTAACCCAGACCTTGTCGCGCGGCAGGTCGAGCCGGCGGGCGGCGGCGTCGATGATGCGCAGGTTGGCCTGGTGCGGGATCAGCATGTCGACCTGGTCGAACCCGATCCCGACCTTCGCGATCGCGGCGGCGGCGGCGTCACCCATCACCTGCACCGCGAACCGGAAGACCTCCTTGCCATTCATCTGGAGATAGGGGCGGTATTCGGGAAAGAGGTCGGC
This sequence comes from Chloroflexia bacterium, assembly GCA_013698305.1. GTDB lineage: Bacteria > Chloroflexota > Chloroflexia > Thermomicrobiales > UBA6265 > JACCVC01. The sequence goes on along the minus strand of JACCVC010000027.1, from coordinate 657 downwards.
GGATTCCGGCACGAGATTGGCCATGCCGGGCACGTAGAGGTGCTTGTAGCCCGCTCCATCGGCCCCCAACACGGTCGAGAGCAGCCCGCGTTTCTCAGTCGAACGTTCCAGCACGACCGCGCCCGCGCCGTCGCCGAACAGGACGCAGGTTGATCGGTCGGTGTAGTCGACGTAGCGGGTGAGGGTATCGACGCCGATCACGAGCACGCGGTGGTAGACATCGGCGTTGATGAACTGGGAGCCGACGCTGAGCGCGGTCACGAATCCGGCGCAGGCCGCCCCGACGTCGAACGCTCCGGCGCTGCCGCCAAGCTCGGCCTGGACCAGGCACGCCTGGGACACGAGAAAGTCGTCCGGGGTGGCGGTACCGACGACGATGAGGTCGATCTCGTCGGGCGTGCGGCCCGCCTTCTCGAGCGCGGCCCGGGCTGCCGCCGTCGCGAGGGAGGTGGTCGACTCGTGGTCGCCGACGATCCTGCGTTCCCTGATGCCGGTCCGCGACACGATCCATTCATCGGTGGTGTCGACCATCGACTCAAGATCATGGTTGGTGAGGACGCGTTCGGGAAGCGCGGTTCCCCATCCTGTGATCGCCGCGAAAGGCATTGCGAGTCCTGACACGAGGTGCGTACGAGACGGCACGTTGCAGGTGATGAT
>JACCVC010000306.1 GCA_013698305.1 Chloroflexia bacterium | reverse complement strand
CGGTCCGGGCGCAGATGGCGGCGGGGTTCTCCGTGCTGAAGATGAACGCGATGCCCCAGACGCACTACATCGATTCCCACAAGAAGATCGACGACGCCGTGGAGCGGCTCGCCACCGCGAGGGAGATCGGCGGGGTTGGCCTCGGCATCGCCGTCGACTTCCACGGTCGGCTGCACAAGAGCATGGCCAAGATCCTGGCGCGTGAATTCGAGCCGTACCACCCGCTGTTCATTGAGGAGCCGGTGTTGCCGGAGCATGGCGAGGCGCTGCGCGAGATCGCCCGTCACACCACGATCCCGATCGCCTGCGGCGAGCGTCTCTACACCCGCTGGGACTTCAAGCAGATCTTGATCGACGGCTATGTGGACATCGTCCAGCCGGACCTCTCGCACGCCGGGGGCATCCTGGAGACGCGCAAGATCGCGGCGATGGCGGAGGCGTTCGATGTCGCAGTTGCGCCGCACTGCCCGCTCGGTCCTATCGCGCTGGCAGCTTCGCTCCAGTTGGACGCCTGCACGCCCAACGTCTTCATTCAGGAACAGAGCCTCGGCATCCACTACAACCAGGACGGGTACGACCTGCTGGACTATCTGGCGGACCCGAGCGTCCTGACGCACGACAACGGCTATCTGCCGGTTCCCACCGGGTCAGGGCTCGGCATCACGATTGACGAGGATCGGGTGAGGGAAGCGGCGCGCATCGGCCACAACTGGAAGGGCCCGGTGTGGCGCAACGACGACGGCACCGTGGCCGAGCGATAGGTGACGCGCCGATCGGGGCATATCGGCCAATACCGAATTCGTTAGGGTGGACTTCCCGCAGGGAGCCGTCCACCCGGCCGCTGCAGGCGGCAAACGGGAGGAAGCGCACACATGCTGTTTGGAGCGTCGTATTACCACGAGTATCAGCCGTACGAGCGGCTGGAAGAAGATGTCCGGATGATGCGCGAGGGCAACATGACCTTCATGCGCATCGGGGACTCGATCTGGGCGCGGTGTGAGGCGGTGGAAGGCCAGTTCGATGTCGACTGGATCGAGCCCGTGCTGGACGCACTGCACGGCGGGGGTGTCAAGGTGATCCTCGCCACGCCGACCTACGCCATCCCGCCGTGGCTCCACCGCCGCCATCCGGAGATCATGGCGCAGCAGGCCGACGGGCGGCAGGTGCGTTACGGCGGGCGGCAGAACATGGACTTCAGCCACCCGACCTACCTCCATTACGCCGAGCGCATGATCCGCGTGCTGCTCGAGCGCTTTGCGGAACACCCGGCCATCATCGGCTACCAGGTCGACAACGAGACCGGTACGCGGATGGCGCACAACCCCAGCGTCGTCGACCGGTTCTTCGAATCGCTGAAGGTGAAATTCGGGACGGTCGACCGGCTCAACGAGGTCTGGGGGCTGAACTACTGGTCGCACCGGCTCGGCTCCTGGGAGGACCTCTGGGCACCGGGTCTGGAGGGGAACCTCAATCCCGGCTACGACCTGGAGTGGCGGCGCTTTCAAGCGTCGTTGACGACCGAGTTCCTGGCGTGGCAGACGGGCATCGTCAAGGAGTACGCGCGTCCCGATCAGTTCGTGACGCAGGACGTGGTCGGCGGGCACGGACGCCCGGACAGCGACATGTACGAGATCGCGCAGGTCGTCGATGTGCTGGCGATGAACTCGCAGCACGCGACCCAGGATGGGCTGGAGTTGCCCGCCACCGGCGACGAAATCTCTCGCCTGGGGCACTGGACGGAGGTCGGCGTTTGGCCGCTCAGCCTAAAGTCGGACATGGCGTGGGGGACCAGGCGGGCCAACTTCCTGGTGACGGAGACCAACCCGATCAGCGTCGGCGGATCGTCCTGGACCTTCCCGGCCTACGACGGTCAGTGGCGGCTGGCCGCCTACACCTACATCTCCCGCGGAGCGAACCTCATTGCGTATTGGCACTGGCACTCGCTGCACTACGGCCACGAGATCTACTCGCACGGGATCCTCAATCACGATCTGGAGCCGAACCGGTGTTACCGGGAGTTGAGCCAGATCGGAGAGGAGCTTCAGCGGCACGACGAGATTCTAACCGATCTGCGTCCGGACACCGACGTGGCGCTGCTCTACTCGCAGGACAGCAAGTACGCGATGGAACACCAACCGCCGCTGCTGAAGCCTGACAACTCGGGACCGGACCGGCGGTCATACCAGCGCATTTTCAATGCCTTCTACCAGGGCTTTTTCGACGCTCGCGCCCAGGCGGCGATCGTCTACCCGCCCCAGGATCTCGACGACTACCGGGTCGTGGTCGCGCCGGCGCTCTATGCCGCCGACGATGCGCTGCTGGAGCGGCTGGTCGCCTACGCCGAGGGTGGAGGGTACCTGGTGCTCTCGTTCCGGAGCGGGTATGGCGATGAGTTTGCGCGAGCCCGCTGGCAACGGGCGCCGGGACCGCTGCGGCATGCGGCGGGCATTGGATACAACGAGTATTCCAACCTCGCGAAACCACTACCGCTGCGGGATAGTGGCAATGGCCTGACGCTCCCGCCCGAGTCGCGCGGCGAGGGGTGGGCGGACAGCCTTGAGCTGGAAGGCGCGACGGCGCTGGCCTCGTACGACCATCCCCATTTCGGGCAGTTCCCCGCCGTCACGTCGCACCCGTTAGGCAAGGGACGGGTTACCTACATCGGCACGCTGCCGAACGCGCCGATGGCGGAGGCGGTAGCGAGCTGGGTGCTGAGGGAATCAGGGATCGAGCCGCTGGTGGCCGATCCGCCGGCGTCGGTGCGGGTCAACACCGCCCGGAGCGCGGCTGGCGAACGTCTGTGGTTCCTGAGCAACTGGTCGGGGGTGCCCGTCACGATCCCGGCGCTCCCGGTCGGCGGCAAGGAACTGTTCACCGGCAATCGTCTGGAACCGGGGAGCGGGCTGGCACTCGGGCCGTGGGACGTGAACATTGTCGTTGAGGGGTGATCGACCCGGACCTGGGCGTTCCACAGAACAGTCCGGTTGAACAGAAAACGAACGAATCTTAGGGGGCGACCTGAAGCCTGTCCTAACCTAAACGAAGCATCTGCCCGGGCCGCGGGAGGACCTTGTGTCCTCCCGCTACGCGTTGGTGTGGGCGAAGCGCAAGACGCCTTATTCAGCCGAGAACGTGTACACCGTTGACGACGTGAAGGTCTCTCCCGGCGCCAGCTCTGTCGATGGGAAGTCCGGCTGGTTGGGCGAATCCGGGAAGTGCTGCGTCTCCAGCGCGAAGGCGTCTCCCTGGCGATAGGCCTGGCCGCTGGGACCTCCGAAGGCGCCATTGAGGAAGTTGCCTGAGTAGAACTGGATGCCCGGCTCCGTTGTGGAGATCTCGAGCACACGGCCTGTCTGAGGCGACACTGCCCGGCTGGCGGAAACCAGCGAGCCGTCGTCACCCTCCGAACGGTCGAGCACGAAGTTGT
>JACCVC010000305.1 GCA_013698305.1 Chloroflexia bacterium | reverse complement strand
CACAGTTCATCGTGCCGTCGAGGTTCATGATGGTGAGTGCGGGGAGCCCGGTCCGCTGCGCGATATCGAAGTCGTTGGGATCGTGCGCCGGTGTCACCTTCACCGCGCCGGTTCCGAACTCCATCTCGACATGCGCGTCGGCGACGATGGGAATCAGCCGGTCCGTCAACGGAAGCCGCACCTGCTGGCCAATCAGATGGCGATAGCGCTCATCGTCAGGATGGACCGCGACTCCCGTATCGCCCAGCATCGTCTCGGGTCGCGTCGTCGCCACCACGATACCCTCATCACTTCCCTCCACCGGATAGGCGATGCTCCAGAGATGCGACTGCACCTCCTCATGCACGACCTCCAGGTCCGACAGCGCGGTGCGGTCGTTCGGGCACCAGGAGATAATGCGCTCGCCGCGATAGATCAGACGCTTGTCATAGAGATGCTTGAACACATGCCGCACCGCGCGTGCCGGGCCCGGGTCCATCGTAAAGGTAAACCGGGACCAGTCTGCCGACGCGCCCAGCGACTTCATCTGCTCGCGGATACGCGGTCGCAGCGCGTCCATGTATTGCCACACTCGCTCCAGGAACTGCTCCCGGCCAATGTCGTGTCGGCTGATGCCTTCCTCACGCAGCAGTCGCTCGACAACCATCTGCCCAGCGATACCCGCGTGGTCCGCTCCGGGTACCCACAGAGTTGGTCGGCCCTTCATTCGGTTCCAGCGGATGAAGATATCCTGCAATGCGACGAAAAGCGCATGGCCAACGTGCAACACACCGGTGAGGTTTGGAGGCGGCATGATGACGACGAATGGTTCTTGACCGTTGCTGTCCACTGGCTGAAAGTAGCCCTGATCGTCCCACCAGTCATAAAGCTGATGCTCAATTGATTGCGGGTCGTAGCTCTTCGCCAGATCATCCACCTGCATGATCGCCGGGGAACTGCCTGTTGTGCTCATGGGATTGCCACGCCTCTCCTGCCGCGCCATCGCGGTTTTGTGTTTCACTCGCTGGGCGCAAAAAACCGCCCTGTTGCCAGGACGGGAAACCCGCGGTACCACCTCGCTTCAGCAACCAATGGCTGCTGCTCTCGACACGCGCTATCGGGCGTACCCGGACTGGCCTCGTCCCTGCTTCGGCGAGTCGACCGATCGTCTCACGGGCGACTGTATCGTTGCTTCGGCAATGGCGTTGCACCGGAGTCGCCATCTCGCTGATCCGAGCCGGAGTCGATACCCTCCCGATCGTTGACACTGAACGCAGTATCCCGCGAAACCGACCATAAATGCAACCCCGGACTTCCCCAACTCGGTGAAATTCGTCAGTCCGCATTTCACATTTGAACTTGCGCTTCATGGTAGTATTGTCCCTTGTAGATCGTTTGTTCGAGTGTCTGTACACCGCCCCGACACCTTCGGACTTCCCCAGGAACATCTTTCATTCCATCAACAGCCACACCCCTCCACGAGGAACCGACTCCTATGGCAAGAAACCTCGACTTCATCAGCGTCCGCGGCGCCCGCGAGCACAATCTCAAGAATATCGATGTCGATATTCCTCGGGACAAGCTCGTCGTCATCACCGGACTGTCGGGCTCGGGCAAGTCGTCATTAGCGTTCGACACGATCTTCGCCGAAGGGCAACGACGGTACGTCGAGTCGTTGTCCGCCTATGCCCGACAGTTCCTCGGCCAGATGGAAAAGCCGGACATCGATCATATCGACGGCCTGTCACCGGCGATCTCGATCGACCAAAAGGGCACGTCCCGCAACCCGCGATCAACCGTCGGTACGGTCACGGAGATCTACGACTACCTTCGTCTGCTCTATGCCCGCATCGGGCGCCCGCATTGCCCGAACTGCGGAAAGCCAATCGCCCAGCAGTCCGTGCCGCAGATGGTCGACCAGCTCCTCACCCAACCGCACGGAACGCGCCTTATGCTTCTTGGCCCCGTAATACGGGATCGGAAGGGAGAGCACGTCGGCGTCTTCGACGAGATCCGCCGCCAGGGATTCGTCCGCGTCCGGGTCGATGGCAAGATTCTCGATCTCGACGAGGAGATCAAGCTCGCCAAGACCAAAAAGCACACCATCGAGGTGATTGTCGACCGGGTAATCATCCGTCACGAGCGTCCTGACAACGTCGACATCGACGGCCACCCCGACCGTGTCAGGTTGATAGACTCGCTGGAGTCAGCCCTGCGTATGTCAGAGGGAGTTGCCAAGGTTCAGGTCATCGACGGCGACGAGCTGACATTCTCTGAGAAGTTCGCCTGCGACGATTGCGGCATCAGTGTTGGCGAGATCGAGCCCAGGAACTTCTCGTTCAATTCTCCACATGGCGCCTGCCCGGAATGCACTGGACTCGGTACGAAGATGGAGTTTGATCCCGACCTCATCATGCCAAACCGCAACCTGTCCTTGGCCGACGGCGCAGTAGTGGCCTGGATGCGGAGCGGATTTGAGAACTCAAGCTGGTACTCTGCCCTGTTTAAGGGCGTCGCCGAGCACTTCGGGTTCTCACTGGACGTGCCTGTTAAGGAGCTTCCGGACGAGGCGATCTCCGCGATCCTTAACGGCAGTGACGGCGAAACCGTCACCGTCCAGTACGCCTCCAAACGAGGGCGCAAGCGTTCCTACGATATACCGTTCGAGGGTGTCATCCCGAACCTGCGCCGGCGATACGGCCAAACGCAGTCGGACTACATGCGCGAAGAGATCGAACGATACATGACCGCGCGACCGTGTCCTGTCTGCAAGGGGGCGCGCCTCAAGCCAGAGATTCTCGCGGTTCTGGTCAACAACCAGTCAATCGTCGACCTCACCCGGCTGCCGATCCGGGTAGCTCAGGGGTGGTTCGCCGAGCTGGCCGACGATCCGGCAGAGAACGCCACCGCTCCACTGTCGGGACGCGAGTTCATCATCGCCCGCCAGATTCTCAAGGAGATTCGAGAACGACTCGGATTCCTGGTGGATGTGGGCCTCGACTACCTTTCGCTCGACCGCGCCGCCAACACGCTTTCCGGCGGAGAAGCGCAGCGAATCCGGCTGGCCACCCAGATCGGCTCCAGCCTGATGGGCGTCCTCTACATCCTTGACGAGCCAAGCATCGGATTGCACCAGCGGGACAATAATCGGCTCATTCGCACCCTGGAACGGTTGCGCGATCTCGGCAACACGCTACTCGTGGTCGAGCATGATGAAGACACGATGCGATCCGCCGACTGGATCGTGGATATCGGCCCAGGCGCGGGCGAGCACGGTGGCAAGCTGGTCGCCGAGGGCCCAGTCGCGGCGATCGAGCAGGTCGAGGAATCGCTAACCGGACAGTATCTTAGTGGTCGCCGCTCGATCCCGATCCCGGACCAGCGTCGTGAGGGCAATGGCAAGGCCTTGCGGCTGATCGGCGCTCGCGAGAACAACCTTCAGGAAGTGAACGTCTCGTTTCCGCTGGGAACCTTTATCTGCGTCACAGGGGTGTCTGGCTCGGGCAAGAGCTCGCTGATCACCGACACGCTCTACCGCCGCCTGGCGCAGGAGCTTCACGGCGCGAAGACCAAGCCAGGCTCGCACGACTCCATGGAGGGCATTGAGCATCTCGACAAGGTGGTCGAGATCGATCAGGGTCCGATTGGTCGTACTCCTCGCTCCAACCCTGCCACCTACACCGGGGTCTTCACGCCCATTCGCGAGCTTCTGGCCTCAATGCCGGAAGCGAAGACCCGTGGTTACAAACCGGGGCGCTTCTCTTTCAACGTCAAGGGTGGACGCTGCGAAGCCTGCAAGGGCGAGGGGATCATCCAGATTGAGATGAACTTCCTGCCCAACGTCTTCGTCTCCTGTGAAGTGTGCAAGGGCAAACGCTACAACCGCGAGGCGCTGGAGATCATGTATAAGGGCAAATCAATCGCCGATGTTCTCGACATGACCGTCGAAGAGGCGGTCGAGTTCTTCGCGAACATTCCGGCCGTCCATCGAAAACTGCAAACGCTCTACGACGTTGGGCTCGGCTACGTCAAGCTGGGCCAACCCGCGACCCAACTCTCCGGAGGCGAGGCGCAGCGTGTCAAACTGGCCAGCGAGTTGTCGCGCCGGGCCACGGGCAAGACGATGTATATCCTTGATGAGCCGACCACTGGCCTCCACTTCCAGGACATCGAGCGCCTGCTTGGCGTGCTGCAGCGGCTCGCCGATGGTGGCAATACCGTGCTGGTGATTGAGCACAATCTGGACGTGATCAAGTCGGCTGACTGGATCGTCGATCTCGGGCCAGAAGGCGGAAGCGGAGGCGGCACGATCATTGCCGAAGGAACGCCCGAGCACTTAGTGACATCGCCAGGCTCGTATACGGGTGAGTATCTCGCTCCCGCGCTTCGCCTGGCGTCAATTGCCGCGGACTGACTCGCGATGAGGCATCACCGTGGTGATGTTGTAGCTCGCCGCTACACCGTGCTACCATCCCAATGTCAGGCAATTCGGTTCGCGATCTCTCTGCGTTTCCGGATGAATCCCGAACAGTTCACCTGAGGGAGTAGCAAGATGCGGGATGGAGTGCTGGTTCTCAACCAGAACTATGAACCGCTCAACGTGTGCAGCGTTCGCAGAGCGCTCGTCCTGATCCTCGGCGGCAAGGCTGAGCTTCTGGAGGCTGGGCGCGGCCTCGTGTCCAGCGCCACCCGCGCATTCCCGTTCCCCTCGGTTATTCGCCTGATGCACCTGATCAAGCGCCCACGTCCTCGCGTCAAACTCACCCGCAAGGAAATCTTTCTCAGGGACGGATACACCTGCCAATACTGCGGCGTTCGGTCTGGCAATCTGACCATCGATCACGTCGTACCCCGCTCACGCGGGGGTCTTCATGTCTGGGACAATGTCGTGGCCGCATGCCAGCCATGCAATCATCGCAAGGGCGGCAAGAGCGTTGCCGAGGCGAGGATGCAGCTGCTGGCACAACCACAGGAACCCCGGGCAGGTCGGTACTACACCATCGAACGACGCCTGAGCGCTGCGCTCGACGAGGAATGGGGCAAGTTCCTCCCCGGCATCGACATGGCATCCACCTCGATCCACAGTTCCCGCTCTTCCTGAGCAACGACCGGTCGGAACTGGCCACGTTCTGGTCGGTGGCGTTGCCCGGTGTTTCGCCGTGCGTATTGCATGGTGATGATGGATACTGCCTGGTTGAGAAGGGGCTAAACACATGATAGACATCCAGCTTATTCGAGATGACCCTGAGCGCGTCCGGCGTGGTGTGGAAAGCAAGAACGTCGACGCTCCGATCGAGCGGATTCTCGCGCGTGATACTGAGCGTCGTGACCTCGTCACGCGCGTCGATCAACTCAAGGCGGACCGAAATTTCGGCTCCAAACTGGTCGGCAAGACGAAGGATGCAGACGAGCGCAACCGAAGGATCACCGAGATGCGCGAGCTCGGCGACGAGATCGCTCGCATCGATGAGGACGTTCGCGCGCTTGATGCGTCGCTCTACGATCTGCTGCTCGGCCTGCCCAACCTGCCTGACGACGACGTACCCGTCGGACCAGACGAATCTGCGAATGTGGTGAGGGGCAGCTGGGGCGTGATCCCGGATTTCGACTTCGAGCCGCATCCGCACTGGGATCTGGCCGAGCATCTGGGCATCATCGACTTCGAGCGCGGCGTCAAGGTCGCGGGCGCCCGCGGGTACGTGCTTCGTGGAGACGGCGCGAAGCTCCAGCGCGCGCTTGTCCAGTGGATGCTCGACGTCCACATCTACGAGCATGGGTACGGCGAGGTCGCGCCCCCCTACCTTGTGCTGGAAGAGATGCTGGTCGGCACCGGAAGCCTGCCCAAATTCGCGGACACGCTCTACAAGGATCGGTTCGATGACAAATGGCTGATTCCCACCGCCGAGGTCCCCATCACCAATCTCTATCGCGACGAGATTCTCGATGAAGCGATGCTGCCGATCTACCACGTCGCGCACACGCCGTGTTTCCGCCGCGAGCAAATCTCGGCTGGACGTGACGTGCGGGGCATCAAGCGGGTCTACCAGTTCGACAAGGTGGAGATGGTCAAGTTCGTCCGACCAGACGAGTCGGAAGCCGAGCTGCAACGACTCCTTCGAGAAGCGCTGGACATCGTCGAGCGGCTCGAACTCCCCTACCGGATTCTCGATCTCTCGACCGGCGATATGACGTTCGCCTCGGCCCACACCTACGACATCGAGACCTGGGCGCCCGGATCGGGCGAGTGGCTGGAGATCTCCTCATGCTCGAACATGCGGGACTTCCAGGCGCGTCGGGCCAACCTGCGATACCGGCCCGAGGGCGTTAAGCGCCCTCAGTTTCTCAACACGCTCAACGGCTCCGGGCTGGCGCTGCCCAGAACGATCATCGCGATCCTGGAGATGTTCCAGACCGCTGAACGGGATATCGTCGTACCGGAGGTGTTGCGGTCCTACATGGGCGGTCAGGAGCGCATCACGGTGCAACCACCGATCGGCCCTGCTCGTTCTATCCAAGGGGCTTGATCGGTACACAATCGCTGGAGACGAGGTTGCAACGCCTAGCATCCAGCGATTGTTCCTCTAGTGTTGAGAATGGCGGAGAGGGTGGGATTCGAACCCACGGTGGCTTTGACACCACGACGGTTTTCAAGACCGTTCCATTCGTCCGCTCTGGCACCTCTCCGGGCGAAAGTTTAGCGCA
>JACCVC010000297.1 GCA_013698305.1 Chloroflexia bacterium | reverse complement strand
CGGTCCTCCTGGGACATCATGCCCGCGATCAGGCTGAGACGGTGTTGCTTCACCTGATGCGTGGTTCTGGCCTCCATGGGTTGTCCGGCATGGCTGCCGATACGGTGCTGGATGTGCCCTGGTGGTCAGGAGGCGATCGCTCGTCCGTGCGCGTGCTTCGCCCGTTTCTGAAGGAGAATCCGGGTGAGCTGCGACGTGTCGCCGACCGATCCGGTCTGCCGATTGTTGAGGACCGCTCCAACGACAATCCTGCCTTTCGCCGCAACCGGGTTCGTCACGAGTTGCTGCCCTTGATGGAAGACATCGCTCCTGGCGCGACGGGGCAGCTGGTCTCGCTGGCGGAGATCGTCCGGGAGGACGAGTCTGTCCTGGACGATGTTGCGAACAGGTTGCTGGAGCGGGCGGTCACGGACGGCGCTCTCGATTGGGAGACGTTCTGGGGCGCTCCGTTTGGGCTACAGCGACGGGTCGTGCGGAACTGGGTGTTTCTGCTTCGTGGTTCGGGAGACCTGAGCCTTGACCGTGTCGATGCGGTGATCGCGCTGGCCGAGCGCGGGCAGGGTGGCAAGAGCGTGGAGATCGTCGAGGGATGGAGCGTCGAATACAGGAGGCGCAGCTTGCGGTTGATTGCTCCTCCAGTGCGCTAGCGGTAATTGTGGGAGTCGGGGGCAACCGCACGGATGTCGGCCCGCTTCCTCGGTCCGTCGGTCGGGCGCGAGGTGAGCTCGACGATCTGGATGGTGTCCGGGTTGACGTCCTCCGCCGGCGTTTCGATGGGATGATCGTTGCCGGTATCCCTGCCTTCGTATGGATAGACGAGTTGCATGTCCTCGATCGGCTGCAGGCGGTCGGCAATGACGTTCAGGTTGTTTTTCGTCTTCTGCAGCCGTCCGTGGACCACGAGCAACGGCGTCGAGCGCACGTGCTGGCGCTGCGTCTCGTACAGCGACGGATAGACCACGACATTGACCAGACCGAACTCATCCTCCAGCAACAGGAAGGTGATGCCCTTGGCGGTGCCCGGTCGCTGGCGGCAGACGATCAGGCCGGGGATCTGAATGGGCGTGCCGTCCTCCAGCGACGCCAGATCGTCGATCGACACCATCCGGTCCGGCAGGCGTGGCCGCAGCAGCCCCATCGGGTGAAAGGTCGTCGACATCCCCAGAATCCGGTATTCGTCGGCCATGCGCTCCCAGGCCGATGTTGGTGGCAACTCGACCGCATCCTGGTGTGTTGGCAGCGCCAGCGAGAGTTGGCGACCGGTGGTCTTGCGTCCTCGACCGCTGGTCAATGCCCGGGAGGGGATGAACAGCCCCAGTTGCCAGATCATCTCGCGGCGCTGCATGCCGAAGCCGTCACAGGCGCCGGCGGCGATCAGGCGCCGCACGCTCTCTTGGCGAAGCGTGACCCGACGGACGAGATCGGCGAGCGATTGGTAGGGTCCGTTGCGGAGACGTTCCTGGACGATCTCGTTGGCAGCGTCCTCGCTCAGCCCCTTGACGAAGGCGAGCCCGACCCGGACCGTTTTGCGTCCTTCGACCGAACATTGTGCGTTGCTCCCGTTGACATCGGGACGGAACACCCGGATGTCGTGACGCCGGGCATCGTTGACCAGCACATGTGGCGCGTAGAATCCCATCGGCTGGTTGTTGAGCAGGGCGCACAGGAACTCCGCCGGATGGTAGTGCATGAGCCAGCATGACTGGTAGGCGAGCAGGGCAAAGGCTGCCGCGTGGCTTTTGGGGAAGCCATACTCGGCGAATCCGGTGAGCTTGTCGAAGACACGTTCCGCTACCTCTTGCGAGACTCTGCCTTTTTCGCCACCTTGTTTTAAGCATCCCTTGATGAACGCCTCACGCATCGCCTCGATTGCTTCGCCTGATCGTTTTCGGGTCATGGCGCGCCGAAGCTGATCCGCCTGACCAGGAGTGAATCCGGCCAACTCTTCCGCCACCTGCACGACCTGCTCCTGATAGAGGATGACGCCCAGCGTTTCCTTCAAGAGTCCTTCCAGCCGGGGATGATCGTATGTCGTCACAAAATCAGGGTCCTCGCGACGCTTCACAAAGGGGGTGACCGCGCCACCGATGATCGGGCCGGGACGCACAATCGCGACCTGCACGGTAAGGTCGTCCAGGTTCTCCGGCAAGGTGCGACGCAGCATCTGGATCTGGGCGCGACTCTCGACCTGGAAGACGCCGACGGTGTCGCCCTGCTGGATCATGCGGTAGACGGCGGGGTCGCTGAAATCGATACGGCTGAGATCGATCGCCTCGCCTCCGAGGGTGTCGATCAGGTCGAGACACTCCTCCACCAGCGACAACATGCCGAGCGCGAGAAAATCGATCTTGATAAAGCCGGCATCATCACATGAATCCTTGTCCCACTGGCACATGAATCGCCCATCCATTGACGTGGGCTGGATCGGGACGATCTCGTTCAATGGCGTCGCGGAGATGATCATGCCACCGACGTGCTGGGTGACATGACGTGGAAAGCCGGAGAGTTGTTGGGCAAGATCTGTCAGATAGCTCCAGGGGGGAGCATGACGGCGTGCCGCGTATTCCGGCAGGCGCATCAGTTCTTTAGCCAGATCACCGGCTGATCGTGGCTCGCTGAGCTTCGCGATCCGGTCGAGATCGGCGAGGGGAAGCCCGAGCGCCTTGCCGATATCCCGTACCGCGCTGCGCAGGCGGTAGGTGGAGAAGGCGCAGACGAGAGCGGCGTGATCCGCTCCGTAGACGTCGTAGACGCGCTCGATCAATCGCTCCCGGATTTCGCGGGGGAAGTCCAGATCGATGTCCGGGGTTGATGGCATGTCTTCATTGAGGAAGCGACCAACGTAGAGATTGTGAGCGAGCGGGTCGACTGGTGTCAGTCCAATCAGGTAGCAGACAACCGAGCTGACGGCCGAGCCACGGCCACGCCCCGGAGGCAGGAACCGACGGGAGTTGGATACGCTGCCTCCCCGGATTTCTGTCGCAACCTCCCGGGCGAGCTCGAGCAGATCATGATAGATAAGGAAAAACTCTGAGAGCTCGTGCCGGGCGATAAGCCGAAGCTCCTCCCGAATCTTGTCTTTCGCCTCTTCGTTGTCATCGTTGTAGCGTTCTTCGAACGCCTCCCAGCAAATCCGAGCGAGGTGCTCGTCGGGGAATTCGCCGGTGTTGGTGGTTCGATTTGGAAACGCGTATTTGATATCACGGGTCAAGCTGAACGACGCGCACCGCTTAGCGAGATACTGCGTTGTTTCGATTGCTTCCGGCCACTTGGCAAACTGTCGCGCCATTTCGTCATGGGTGTTCAAGGCGAAGTTGGCGTTGGGGCGACGTTCTCGATGACAACCGTCGAGGGTCGTGCGGTTCTTAATTGCCACGAGCACATCCTGCAAGCGATGACGCGATGGTGTGTGGTAGTGAACGTTGCCCGTCGCGACATGGCGAACACCGGCCCGGTTGGCTAGTGCGACCAGCGTGTTGATGCGGGCGGTGTCGCCGAAGACGTAGTTGTGCTGCAACTCCACCACGACCTGATCCGCGCCGAACCAGTCGATGTAGCGGTTCAGCACCGCTTCGGCGCCAGCGAGGTCGCCGCTGTCCACCAGGCGGCTGAGTTGCCCCTCGCGGCAGCCGGTGAGCAGGATCAGCCCTTCGGCGTAATCACCGAGCGGCGGGCTTATATGCAATTCGATTGAGCCGTTCGCCAATGGATCCGTCATCAAGGGTGACGTAGGGTAGCGGACCTCGCCGAGTGTCCGCCCGGTAACATGCGCGGGCGGATATCCTTCGGAATCCGCGACCCTACGTGAAGGTGATGCGTGATCGTTCGGCTTCGATATGAGGTCCTGAT
>JACCVC010000039.1 GCA_013698305.1 Chloroflexia bacterium | reverse complement strand
CGTGGCGTATCACGTCACCGCCACGCGCCTGGGCGCAACCGCGTCACTACTCACGCTCCCCGGCGCCGATCACTTCGACGTCATTGACCCCGAGTCGCGCTTCTGGCCGGAGATCGCCTCCGCGATTCTCGAACTTGTTGACGCGTAGGAACCGACCTGGAGCTTGCCCTGAGCTTGTCGAACGGGTCGGTCCGGTCCCGCCGCTTTGCCGCAAGGCCGATACTTCGCGTTGCTCAGCACAGGCTTCGGGACAGCACGACGCGTTGCACTCGTCTACACGACCACCGCCTGTTCCGCCGGCTGGTCGAACTGGGTGTGATACAGCTCCTCGTAGCGACCACCCACCGCGAGCAATTCGAAGTGCGTGCCGCGCTCGACGATCCGCCCGTCTTCGATCACGAGGATCAGGTCCGCCGCCCGCACCGTCGAAAGGCGGTGCGCGATCACGATCGAGGTCCTTCCTGCCAGCGCTTCTCCCAGCGCCGCCTGTACCGCCGCCTCCGAGGATGAATCGAGGTGGGCGGTTGCCTCGTCGAGGATTACCACTCGTGGCTGACCCAGCAGCAACCTGGCGATCGTCAGCCGCTGGCGCTCGCCTCCGGAGAACCGGTAGCCTCGCTCTCCGACCACGGTGTCGAGTCCATCAGGCAACCCAGCGATCAAATCGCTGAGGCGAGCGCGGCGGAGCGCGTGCCAGAGCTCTTCCTCCGATGCCTCCGGGTTCGCCAGCAACAGGTTCGCCCGCAACGTGTCGTGGAACAGATGTCCGTCCTGCGTGACCATGCCGATCGTTTGCCGCATCGTCTCGAAGGTGAGGTCGCGGACGTCAACGCCTCCCAATCGCACGGCGCCGTCATCAACATCGTAGAGACGAGGCGCCAGCGACGCGATGGTCGACTTGCCAGCGCCGGACGAACCGACCAGCGCCACCATCTGGCCCGGCTCGGCCCGGAACGAAATGCCGTGCAACACCTCAATGCCAGCGCGGGCGTCGAGCATGGCGACTTCCTCCAGCGACGCCAGCGAGACCTTCTCCGCGGTCGGGTAGCTGAAGAGAACGTTGTCGAACTCGACCGCGACGGGACCATCCGGCACCGCGCGGGCACTGGGCTTCTCTGCAATCAGTGGCGGCAGATCGAGTACCTCGAACACGCGCTCGAAGCTGACCAACGCCGTCATCACGTCGACCCTCGCATTCGCCAGCGCGGTCAGTGGCGCATACAGCCGGGTGAGCAGCAATGCCAGCGAGACGACGGAACCTGCCTCCAGGCTGCCCTGAAGCGCATAGAACCCTCCCAGCCCGTAGACCAGCGCCAGCGCCAGCGCCGACACCAGCGTCAATGCCGTGATGAACACGAACTGCAGCATGGCGGTCCGCACGCCGATGTCCCGCACCCTGCTGGCCCGCGCGGCGAACTCTCGTGACTCCTCATCTGGCCGTCCGAACAGCTTCACCAGCGTCGCGCCGGGAGCGGAGAACCGCTCGGTCATCTGCGACGTCATCGTGGCGTTGAAGTTGGCCGATTCTCGCTGAAGCTGTGCCAGCCGCGCGCCCATCCGCCGGGCAGGCAGCACGAAGATCGGCAGCAGCACCAGCGTCAGCGCCGTGATCTGCCATGATATGCCGATCATCACGACCAGCGTCAGGATTAGCATCACCAGGTTGCTGACCACGCCGGAGAGCGTGTTGGTGAAGGCGCGTTGCGCCCCGAGGACGTCATTGTTCAGGCGACTGACCAGCGCGCCGGTGCGGGTGCGGGTGAAGAACGCGATCGGCATGCGCTGCACATGATCGTACACTGCGGTGCGCAGGTCGAGGATCAGCCCTTCGCCGATGTTGGCCGAGAGCCAGCGGGAGAAGAGTCCAAACGCCGCCTCTGCGATGGCGATAATTGCGATCAGCACGGCGAGCCTGATCACGACGCTCCGATCGCCGTCGCCGCTGATCGCATTGATAACGTCTCCGGCCAGCAGCGGCGTCAGCACGGCCAGTCCGGCTGTCACCACGCTTAGCACCATGAACAAAACAAGGGCCCGGCGATGCGGCTTCGCGAACTGGCCGATCCGCCGCAACGTGGCCTTGGTGAAGGGACGGCTATCGTCCTGCGAGCGCATGGAGCTGTGTAACGATTGTCTGGCGTAGCGTTCCATGTATATTGGTGACTCCTGTCGATTCGCCGGGCAATCGCTTCGGACTGCCGGGATGCGGGGTTCAAGTTTACGTTGGTAGCCGGTGAGCGACGGTATGCCGACGATATGCCGGTCAATCAATACATTCCGCTTCATGGAATCGAACTACAACGCACACCATACATCCTCAACCATGGTTAAGGTCAACTGAGGGGATGGCGTCGGATGCGATTGATCCAGCCCGGCGCCTTCAGTCGTGCTACCCTCCCACGATGAACACGCCCCCACCGGAGATATCGATATCCAACCAAGTCGCCAGGCAGTTCCTCCTCGGTCGACAGGGACTCTGGCCCGGACGTCGCTGGCGCGGCAAGGCGGGAACTCGAACGGCCATCGAGACATTGCAGAGCGTCCAGATGGATCCCGTGACCATCGTCGCCCGGAGCCACGACCTCGCGCTGTGGAATCGGGTAGAGGGATACCAGCCTCAACATCTGCAAAAGGTCATGTATGACGACCGCAATGCGTTCGACTATGGTGGAGTCCTCTCCGTGTTGCCCACGAGCGAGCTGCCGCATTGGCGGTTGCACATGGAACGCCGCCGGTCCGACTCGACATTTCTGGAGCTCATCACCGACACCGGTGACTTGCCGCAAGAGGTCATGGCGCTCGTGGAGCAACACGGTCCGCTTTCCGCCAAGGAGGTTACCCGGCTGCTGGTGGAGTCAGGTCGGGAGGCGAGGTCGACCATCTCCGGAAGCGCGAGGGGCAGCTATCGAAGCAAATCGGCCGCGGGCCGCGTCGTCTACCAGCTCTGGCTGACCGGCGAGCTGATGACGCACCATCGCGATGGTTTCGAGCGCGTTGTCGACCTGGCCGAACGAGTCGATCCCCAATCTCTTCTTCAGACCCTTCCGGAAGCCGATACCGAGCACTTCTTCGCCCTCAAGGCACTCCGGCGGCTGGGGCTGGCCACTCTCCGCTCGTGGCGCAACACCATGTCCTACTACCTAAATCGAAGCGTGAAGGCGCCGGAGGGCGCCGACTGGCTGGCGAAGCTGGTAGACGACGAACTGGCGGTCGTCGTCGACGTGGAAGGACACAAAAGCTCGTACTTTCTCCCCGCCGAGGAGCTCAAGAGGCTCAGGCGGCTGAGGAAGGGCGCAATACCGGGGGGGTGGACTTGTCATGGTCCGTCTACGTCCGACGAAGTTCGTCTGCTCTCGCCGCTAGATCACATCGCTTCGCGCGAACGGGCACAGGCGTTCTTCGGCTTCGAACAGATCTGGGAGATCTACAAGCCCGCCCCCGAACGCAGGTACGGACCGTACACCATGCCCCTGCTCTTCGGCGATGAGCTGGTCGGCAGGGTTGACCCGCGGCTGGATCGCGCGACCAGCACGATGCACATCAACGGCATCTGGCTGGAGGACCCAGACCTGGAGAGCGACGAATCATTCATGGGTGCGCTGTCGGCTGGCCTTCGCTCCTTCGCGACGTTTCACGAAGCAACCTCCATTGAGGTATACCAGACCAGCTTCAAGGGTGGCGCAGATCATCTCAACCTCGAACTCGCATAGCGACGCTCGCCCTTTCGCGGCTTGTTATCATTTCATACGTATTCCAAAAGATCGCCGTGGCGCAGCGCTGTCCTTTTGAGCACATCCCTTCTCCTGTACGTCATTCCGAAATGAGCCTGATTGCTGGTTGCCAAACACCGGGAGGATCCCATGCGTTTCCTTCGCTTCACGTGTCTCTTGCTCAGCTCCCTCGCCATCGCCGCGCCCGTTTCGGCCCAGGGAGCCGGCTGGAACGTCATCGAACCGGTCGTCGAGATCGACTCGACAAAGGAGCTCCTGCTGCTTTCGCCTGACGGCAGGATGATCTTCGAAACGAACCTGGGCGAGCCTGACGAGATGTGCGTCCGCGAGATCGTGACGTTCAAGATTCGGTGTGACGACGTCTCCGTCGGAATGATCCCGCAGAACAGCGTCACCTGGGCGCCGGACAGCTCAGCGGTCGTCTTCACGACCGACTGGACCGCATCCGGTATGGATTCGGACATTCAGGTGTTTGATGCCGAAACGGGTACGGTGGAGAACCTGACGGACGACGGTGTCCAGGAACTTGCGGAGATCGAAGGCGGGTTCCCGATCGACGTCTACGCATCGTGGACGCCGGACAGCCAGGACCTGATCTTTCAGCGCCTGACGTGGGGGACAAACGAACACCAGATCATGAAGATCGCCCGCGATGGCGGTACGCAGGAAGAGTTCGTTTCCCTTCCCGGTGACGTGGCCCCGATGCTCAACGCACCGATCCACATTGCGGAGGATGGCTCCCTGCTTTTCAGCACCAGCCCCGCTCCGGATGAAACTCTCCACAACGGCGTCTTCCGAATCACTCCGAATGGCGCCGTTGATCTGCTTGTCGCTGGCCCTGCGGCGCCCGGCCTTCCGACCATTCTCGGCGACGTCTCTCCGGACGGAACCATGATGATCGTGTCTAGTCTCCACCTGACCAGATCCGATCCGGCAGCACCGTATGTTTTCCTCATGGATTCAAAGCAGGGCACGACATCGCCAATCGAAGGAGACCTTTGCGCCGGGCCGGTCTTCCTGCCTGACGGCTCCGGTGCCCTCACCGCATCACGATCCGACGACCACTCCATCACGCTGTCGGTCCTTTCTCTGGAGGGGTCCACGACAGATCTCTACACCATCCCCCCCGAGGAGAATCCTGAACCTGGGCTTGCGGCGCTGCCGTTTGCTCCGACCCTTGCCTGGGTAGATTCAGGCGTGATCCTGGCGCACATGGCCACAGGAACCTGGCTCCTCACGGTCGAGCCTGATGCGAGTTTAGCCACGCCAATGAGCGATCTGGCGACAAGCGCGCCAGAAAGCACCCCAGGTACACCGCAACCCGCGAGGAGCTCGCCTGCCGCTGCGACGCCACCGCCTCACAGCCAGGCTGAAGCGCCGTATCGCGCCCTGTCTCCCAGTGACGTTCAGCCGGGTGGAGAGATCGCGCGACTTTCGCCTGACGGCGACCGGGTCGCGATCATGAGATCCAGCGGCGCCACGGAGTTGTGCATTCGGAAATTCGATCCGTTCGACGAAACCTGTGCTGACATCGGGATAACCTCCGTGAATCTCCAGACGCTTACCTGGTCACCGGACAGCACGGCGCTGGTATTCACCGACGAACCGATTCTCACTGGCAGGGACAGCGATATCTGGTTGCTCGACGCGGTCACCGGTGATGTCACCAACCTTACGGACGACGGAACCGACGTCCTGGCTGAACCAGGCTCCTCTATGGATGTTCAGCCAGGCTGGTCGCCGGACGGCTCCGAGATCATCTTCCAGCGCTATCATGCCGACGGTGTCTCGCTCATGCGAATGTCGCGAGACGAGGGTGAGCCAGGGGAGATCGTCCGCTTCCCCGCCGAGTACGCCACGGTCATGAGCGCGCCGGCGTTCTTCCTCGAGGACCGGTCGATCATCCTGGGTACGATGCCGGCTACCGGTTTTACGACTGGCATCTTTCGGATCGAGCCGGACGGTGCGTTCGAGCAGCTTGGGTCCGATTCCCTGATACCGTCGCAGGATTCGGTGGTCGTCCTCGACGTGACCGCCGACGGGTCCACGGCAATCATCTATGGCCGGGCCGGGTATGAGCTTCGGTTCCATCGGGGTGGACTGGGCTTGCTGGACCTCGATACCGGCGAGCTAACCCAACCGGAGTCGCTGGCTGGCGTGCCAGCCTCACCCGCAACGTTTTCGCCGGACGATACGAAAATGCTTTCCGTTGTCACTGGCGAAGACGATGGGATCTCGATGATGCTGACGGAACTGGCCAGCGGTGCGGTGTTCGAGCTGACGGTCCTCGACCCACCCGACGATGACTCCGAGGCTATGTACCCCCACATATCTCTCGTGTGGGCGGCGAATGACGTGGTCCTGCTCCATACCGGCATGCCCACCAGTGTGCTTGTCAGCCTGGTTCCTGCAACGCCCTGAGCTATCGGGCTGGGCAAAGCAATTCGAGGCTGGTTCCGTCACTCCGCCTCTTCGAAGATGTCTTCTCCAGCCGCAAGGCGACGAGCGGTTCGGGCGGTCTGGAACATCGCTCGGCTGGTGGGTGCGTGGCCAGCGAGATAGCGGGCGACCGCGACCAGCACCCGGTTGGCCCGCTCCGTTTCGTACGGCGCAAGCTCATTATGGAGCGCGATCCCGGCTTCGAGCATCTGATACGAATGGAACTCGCCGTCCTCACGGAGCAGCAGGTGCCCGAGCCTGCCGATTAACGGCGCAGGCCCGTGGCCGAGCGCCAGGTAGCGCCAGGTGAGCTGCCCGGCGAGCTCGACCTGCTGCCCGCGATCCAGCGCCTCGCGAAGCTGATCGAGCAGGATGTCCCCTTCGGACGGCAGCGCATCCAGCGCCGACGCACGCTGCTCCGGAAGTCGGGCCGGCGGCATATTCAGGAACCGGTCAAGATAGAGACGCATCGCGCCATGATAGACAGCGCGGAGAAGTTTTGAGGATGGAGCGCGGCGCATCAACTGGTGCGTCGCGTTAGCGTAGGTGAACGTGTGCAGCACCGTAATCCAGTCGCTGAATTCGTTGCTCGTGTGGAAGTGGGCGACTCGAAGCGCAGCAACGTACGAAAGCGCCTGGCTGATCGCGGTGGGTGGCGCGCCAGACTCCAGCGCTACGGTCACTGCCTCGACAATCGCTTCAGGATCATCTTCCAGCATCGTCGCGATGAAATCGTCGGACGCACGCCAATCGGGGGTTCTCCCGCTGAGCTCGAACATGTCGTCAAGCCGCGCGACGACCGGTTCGAGCAGCTCGATCAGGTCGATCGGGCGGCGCCACGAGTTGAGCTCTTCGGAACGGGTGCTGCTGGCGATCACCGGAGTGAGGCTTGGCAGGATCGTGGCGGCATGACGCCAGCCGATCAGGTCGAGGAGCTCGCATGCCTTGTTCACGAAGTCCAGCGTGTGCCCGCCGTCGAGAAAGGCGTGATCGGTGGTGGCGCTGGCGAGCATATCCACCAGATCGGCCGGCGAGGCATCCTGCTGGACGGCGGTCAGCAAGACCCGCTCAGCGCCGTCGCTGTCTCGTACCTCGATGAATTGCCGGAACCACGTCTTGAGCCGACCCAGGGAAACGCCCTGATCCGGCAGCGGATCCAGGAAGTGTCGTGGCGGCTGCCCGGCGCTGTCGCGGGCAACGTTCACTAGGCCATGATAGAGGGCGAGTATCCGATCATCGGGCGCGAGCGCGGGGAGGACATTCCCCATCGTGGTAAGGATCGTCAGCCCGGAGCGCCAGCCGCTCTCCCGATAGCGAGCGCCAAACGCGCCGCCGATCTCCAGGATTTCGCCCGCGGGCACACCAGCGTCGAGTAGGGCGAGCACGTTCTTGGCAATGACAAGGCCGATCGACTGTTCGAGTCCGTCGCGGAGCCGAATCCGGGCGTGATCGGTCCGGTCGTGTTGGCGAGAGCGTGGATCGACAAAGACTTCGTTGCCCCGGATGATGACATCGTAGGTCGGCACGTCGTCGGCGAACTGGTCGAAGGTCCCGCCGCTCGCCAGGTCGAAGCGGCCGTTGTGCCAGTGACAGGTCAGTATGCCATCGCAGACCGTACCACGATGCAGCGGAAATCCCATATGCGGGCATCGATTATCAACGGCATGGATTTCATCAGATCCTTCCGGCGCGAAGACCGCGATGCCGTGCCGTCCGCCCGAGACGACGGTCACCTGCTCAAGCTGATCGCGCGGTCCGACGTGGACGAGTCCGTCCTCAGTGGTCCTGGAGCGCCGGGATGTCGTGGTTGCCAAGATGTCCTCCTCCGGACAGGGTTCGAGGTCGATGACACCACCGTACATCCTCAACTTCAGTTCAGGTCAAGGGGGAACGTGGAGGGATCTGGAAGTGATCAATCTTCGAACCAGTTACGGTCCGAGGATTGACTGCACAGAATCGATATCTGGTTTCGGTGGCAGACGCTAAGCAGGTTGACAAAAGTTCTTGTGCATTCCTGCTGGTAATACCGCCCGTTCAGTCGAGCGTCTTCCACGAGGGCGGGTGGTCAAAGACTTTTGCGAAACCGCTTAGTCGTAAACAGGCAGTTGCTGAACGGTCCCACTGTTGCCGTCCGGATCGCTGAAGTAGACGAACGATCCTCACGCCTGACCCTCGGCGTCCGCTCACGTTGACCCCCGCGGATATCCAACTTAGCCATCCGTACTCTCATAAGCTTGACGGTTCCTTAACGAATCTCTCCTGCGCGAAATGACGGTCGAAGGCGAACGCCGTCCCGATCCCGCTTTCGCGCATCACGACGAAAGAGATGCAATCGGTCAGGGAGTAGCGCCTGTCCGCTCGCTCACTCAAGAGGGCGAGCCCTCGCTTGAGCAACTCCTCCCCGACATGGATCATCCTGACGGAAGGGCTGGAAATCAGCATTTCGCCTAACTCGACCGCCTTGGCGTGCTGGCCACGGACGTTGAAGAAGCTCACCACCTCGTCCACCACACAGGAGGTTGTGGTAAGCCGGGTCACCAGCGCCAGATTCTCGCGATGCTGTTGGGCGGACATGTGGTTGGCGTCGTCAGCGTCCTCCTGGGCGATCAGGTAGCCGGTATCGACGAAAGCCTCGATCTCCAGGCCGAGCCGGCTCATCCACATTCGTAGAGGCAGCGGTCATGGTCCGTCGAGCCGTCCCGCGTCCCAGTACGCACTGGAGCCTTACCGAGTCGGAGTATTGGGTCCTCCGCTTGCAGAGTCCCGGTCACTGCTAAATCCCCAGCTGTGCTGGCGGCCACGATCAACCGTCCGGGCTCTTCGCGGATCTCGACTTCCGAACTCTTCCCCAAGACTCGCTCGGCGACATCCTTGGGTATCAGAAGACCTGTGTTGGTTATCTTCGCCCTTATCGCCACGACATGCTTTCCTTTCGAAATCGAGTACTCAAGAAATTGTGGCACACCTCGGCCGCTTGACTTCATCTTCAATGTTAACGCCAGCCCAGGTCGAAGTGTCAGGGACAGTCTGGGAGTAGAAACGGCTGCTTTTCAAGCAGCACGCAGTTGCCGGGGAGGCGACTGGAGGAGCCGACCCGGTGCAGTTTTGCTTAATGTGTTTGACCAGATGGATCGGTCCCCACCCGCTGAATTTATTTGGATCCGAACGTGCCACCGGCAACGAGTATCGGTTGGTTACTTTCGCGTAGGCAGTTGCTGAACCGCCCAGCTATTGCCGTCTGGATCCTTGAAGTAGACAAACGTGCCCCAATCGAGCACCTGCACGTCGCTGACCTCCACGCCTCGACCCGAAAGCTCCGCATGCGCTGCGTTGGCATCCACGACCACCATCTGCATTCCACGAACCGAACCCGGCGCCGCGTCAGTAATTCCCTCTCCTATCGCGATCGAGCATGCGGAGCCAGGAGGCGTCAGCTGCACGAAGCGAATCTCGTCGCTGACCCGATGATCATGATCGGCATTGAAGCCGAGTTTATCGGTGTAAAAGGCCTTTGCGCGGTCTACATCGGATACGGGGATCATCACCAGTTCGATCTTCCAGTCCATTGGGCGTCCTGACCTAGTCGGAGCGGCTGGCCGAATTGCCATACCTCAATGGTAGCCGCCCAAGGGGACATTTCCTGTCCTCGTTTTGCGACGGGATGAACTAACCGCGGCCACCCTTTCCCTTGACCCTCATCACCCCAGCACGGTACAACCTCCACATTGGTTGATGTTAATAAGGGAGCAGGGATGATCAAACCAGCCTGGAACAAGCCGGAACTCACCCCGAAAGAACTTGCCGAGCGCAGCGGCATCGCGATCTCGGCGCTGCATTTCTACGAGCGCAAGGGACTGATCACCAGCTGGCGCACCGCCGGGAACGCTCGCCGGTATCCTCGGGAGACGTTGCGACGGGTCGCGTTCATCCGGGTGTCACAGCGGGTCGGCATCCCGCTCGCAGATATCCGGGATGCGCTCGACACCTTGCCTCAGGACCGCGCGCCGCGCCGGGAGGAGTGGGCGGTGCTTTCCGCCCGGTGGCGACCCGACCTGGACGCTCGTATCCAGCAGCTCCAGCGGCTTCGTGATGACTTGACGGATTGCATCGGTTGCGGCTGCATGTCGCTGCGCCGCTGCGTCCTCGCCAACCCCCACGACGCCCTCGGCGAAGAAGGTCCGGGACCGCGCCGTCTCGCGGTTGACCTGGATTGACCGAAATGCAGAACGGATCGCACAAGGGCGATCCGTTCTGCCGGCCAGAATTTCAGTCGACGCTATTCGTCGTCGCTGGAGTGCGTGTGCTGCGCCGGCGCAATGTGCCGCTCGGCGAGATCCTCTGTTTTCCGCAGGGAGAACACCGTCGCCACGGCGATTGTCGCGATGATCACGGCAAGCGAAAGCAGGGTCGAGATCTCTGGGATAGCCGTGATCGGCTCACCACCATTGATGAACGGCACCTCGTTCTCGTGCATCGCGTGGATGATCAGTTTGATGCCGATCCAGACCAGGATGAACGCCAGCCCGTAGGACAGGTAGACCAGCCGCTGGAGCAGACCGGCGAGCAGGAAGTACAGTTGCCGCAATCCGAGCAATGCCCAGGCGTTTGCCGTGAAGACGATGTAAGGTTCCTGCGTGAGGCCGAAGATCGCGGGGATCGAGTCGAACGCGAATAACAAGTCGGTGGAGCCGATCGCCAGCATCACGATCGCCATCGGCGTTATAAAGCGCTTGCCCTGTTGCACAACCGTGAGCCTGTCGCCGACATAGTCGTCTGTGACCGGGAAGAGCCGCCGCACGAACCGGATGAACGCGTTCTCGTGATACTCCTCGTCCTCGTTGTCGTCGGTGCGGGATAGCTGCCAGCCGGTGTAGAGCAGGAACGCTCCGAAGACGTAGAACACCCAGCTGAAGTTCTCGATGATCGTGGCGCCCAGCGCGATGAAGATGCCGCGCATGACGATCGCGATGGCAACGCCGATCAACAGCACCTTTTGCTGGTATTGGCTGGGCACCGCGAAGGTCGACATGATAATGAGGAAGACGAAGAGATTGTCGACCGAGAGGCTCTTCTCGGTCAGAAACCCGGCGAAGTATTCGAGCCCCCGCTCACCGCCCCACACCCACCACAACCCGGCTCCGAAGACCAGCGCCAGGCTGATATAGACCGTCGACCAGATGCCCGCCTCGCGCAGGGT
>JACCVC010000284.1 GCA_013698305.1 Chloroflexia bacterium | reverse complement strand
TCCGCCGGGTCTACGCCGACCGGTTCTGTTACCTGGCCGATCCGGATCACGTCGATGTGCCGCTCGACGCGCTGCTCGCCGACGACTACATCGCCGGTATCGTCGCGGAGATCGCCGATGGACCGGCCGGCAAGCCCCTTGCCGGCACAAGGGAACGTCTTGGCATATCGCATACCTTGCAGCCGTCGGTCCCGGAGTACATGCGCGACGGCAGTACGACGCATCTCAGCACCGCCGACAGCGCTGGCAATGTCGTTTCGATCACGCAGACGCTGCTCAACGCCTGGGGCAGCCGCGTGGTGGCGCCCGGCACCGGCGTGCTGCTCAACAACGGCATGATGTGGTTCGACCCTGAGCCTGGCCGTCCCAACTCGGTAGCGGGCGGCAAGCGCCCGCTGTCCAACATGGCGCCGTTGGTCGTTCAGCGGAACGGGTCGGCGTTCGCGACGCTGGGGTCGAGTGGCGGTCGCAAGATCGCTTTCTGCAACGCCCAGCTGGTGATGAACCTGGTCGATCACGGACTGCCCATGCAGGAGGCGATCGAAGCGCCCCGCTTCGATACCTCGACGCCGGGACTGCACGTCAGCGACCGGATCGCCCCGGAGACGCTGGACGAGCTTGCCGCTTTCGGACATCAGGTCGTCCCGGTCGATGAGACGTTGCTGCTGGGGTCATTCGCCTCGCCGGTCGGCATCACCCGCGCCGAGGATGGCGTCCTCTCCGGCGGCGCGGACCCCTGGTACTTTCCCGCCATGGTCGGAGCACCCGATTCCTAGTGCCGACCCCGTGTCAGCCCGGCGCGACCGCCTTGTTTCAAGCCGACACAGGGCCGACACGACGGGGCGCTGTCGTTGCCTCTCGAGGCTCGCTATGCCACAATACAGCCATATCCGGGACACACGTCAGGCGCGGCGCATCGGGCAATCCGGAAGGCGCGTCTGGGCATCGTCATGGTCGGCCAACCCGCGTTTACGATGGGCGTCGTCCGCAATCTCATTGGAGGAACGCATGTCTGGTAGCAATGCTGGCAACTTCGAGCGAACCGTCAAGCTTCGGCGATTGATGAACTCCACCTCATCGCGCCGTGAATTCCTGAACCGGGCCGCGGCGGCCGGGCTCATCCCGGTGGTGGCCGGTGGCGCCGGCCTGTCCGGCATGGCCAACGCCGCGGCGAAGCAGGAGAACAGCCCCGTCCAGGGCGGCACGTTCGTCACCCTTGGCCACCAGGAAGTTGCGTCCCTCAGCCCCGAAGGCGCTGGGCCGACGGTCCAGTGGGTCGCCATTACCCAGATCCACAACGCACTGTATGAGATCAATCACAATTACGAGCTGATACCGGTACTGGCCGAATCATACGAACCTTCCGACGACGGCCTCACCTACACGTTCCGGCTGGTTGATGGCGTCACCTTTCACAACGGTGATGCGTTCACATCGGCGGACGTGCTGTACACCTATGAGTGGATCATGGACGAGGCCAACGCCTCCACCCGCGCTGCCAACTTCGGCCTCGTCGAGTCGGTTGAAGCGCCGGATGACCTCACGATCGTGGTCACCCTCAACGAGCCGGACGTGACCTTCATGGTGAACGTCGCGCCGACGTTCATCTATCCATCCACCTACCACGCCGAAGTTGGCGAGGAAGAGTACAGCGCCAACCCCGTCGGCACCGGACCGTTCCGGCTGCTCGAATGGAACGCCCAGCAGCGCACCCTGCTTGAAGCTTACGAGGACCACTTCCGGGGCCGCGCGAACTTCGACCAGTTCCAACTCGACGTCGTTCCCGAAGCGGGCGGGCGCCTTGCCGCGCTGGAATCCGGCCAGGCCGACAACTCGATCTGGGCGCTCAACGCCGAGGACAATGTGACGCTGGAAGAAAGCGGCGAGTTCACGGTTTTTGAAACGCTGAACGTGGCTGTCAACCACTTCCCGATGAACAACAACCATCCGGTGCTGGGCGACCGGGCCGTCCGCCGCGCGTTGATGCACGCAATCGACCGCGAAGCCATCGCGCGGGATATCTTCCAGGACCAGGCGGTGCTGGCGGCATCCAACCTGTCGCCAAAGATCGAGCTGTACTACAACGAAGATGTCATGATGTACGACTACAATCCGGAAACCGCGATGCAGCTGCTCGAAGAAGCCGGCTGGGTCGTGGGCGATGATGGCATCCGGGAGAAGGACGGCCAGGCGCTGACCTTCACCTGCGTCACCATTACCGGCGACAGCCAGCGCCGACCGGAGGCGGAGATCGCCCAGCAGCAGTTCCAGGAAATCGGCGTGGACATGCAGCTGCAGGAAACCACCGTCGACATCATTCTGGAGGCGATGGTCGCCGGCGAGATGGACATGTCGCTGTTCAACTGGACCTACGGCGGCAGCGCTGGCGGCGACCCGGACGCCCGCGACACGCTCATGACCGGTGGCGCCAACAACTTCTCCAACTTCAGCAACGAACGGGTCGATCAGTTGCTGGTCGAAGGCGTCACCGAACTGGATGAGGAAGCACGCGTCGAGATGTACCGGGAGATCCAGGCGATCGTCGCCGAGGAAGTGCCGTTCCTGTACCTCTTGTACTTCACCGGATTCTCCTTCTACGCCAACAGCATTCAGGGACTGCCAGAGACCGTGCTGGATTCCGACAACATCTATCCGTTCCTGTTCGAGCTCTGGAAGGAAGAGGCGTAGGGACCGACCGCGATTGCGTAAGGGCAGTCACAGATTTCTTGAGAGGTAGGAAAAGCCGGTCATCCTGAGCGCATGCGAAGGACCCCGCGCGCAGCGTAGCGATAGCGCACGGCAGCAAGCTGCCGCATCGAACTACGAATCTGGCATTCTGCGCTTCGCGCAGCGGCTTCGCCGGGGGGTTCTTCGCTCCGCTCAGAATGACGGCAGGTTCTCAGCGCAAACTCTTTAGCGAATGCCCACCCTAAACGGCGATGTCGGCATCTGCTATCCTCACCTCCGGACCGTCGGCGAACTGATCGCGTCCTCCGCTCCTCCTCTCCACGCCTGTCACGAGGTTGCCGCATGCTGACCTATCTCATCCAACGCCTGCTGCAGGGCAT
>JACCVC010000237.1 GCA_013698305.1 Chloroflexia bacterium | reverse complement strand
GTCAAGGTCGGCGGTCCCGGCCCCGCTGATCACCCCGCCGCGTCACACAAAGTCGTCCATACATGGGACACGCTCACCGACGTGTTCGGAGCGGCCGGATTCGAGGTGAGCTTGCTCGAATGGTGCGACGACGGTGGCGCGTTCCACGCCACCGGGTGGGACGAGCAGGATGGATTCATCTACCGTTCGGCCCGGTTCGATCATCGCAATCAGGCTGGATTACTGGGCTTCGTCTCGTTGATCGTAGATGCCATGAAAGCGCCCACGTTCAACGAATCGTGAGACGATCAGGAAGCAACCCTGTGGGTATTCGCTTCGATCAGGACCGGCTCGTCCGTGATGACATCGACCACCCAACTGCCGTCGACCTCGATCGGGACGATTACGTCCATGGCGACATCGTAGGCATAGCACTGGCCGTCATCACCGCGCAGCAGGAAGTGTCCCGGGTCGTTCTTCAACTCTCCAATTACCAGAAACTCAATGGTCATCGTTGACGCTCCTGAGATCACGATTGGACGATGGTGCATTTTTCCTTGCAATGCGCATGCCATCAGATGCGGCGACCAGCGCCATCCGGTCAAGTCGCCAATGTTGCCCAGAGTTGAGTTTTGGATAGGCCACGCTACCCCAAATGCTGAACGAGACTGTCTCGATTGAAGCGCATCAGTTCCAGGTAGGTATCGACGTCGGCATCAAAGGTGTCGGTCAGCAGCATCGCCGTTGCGAGATAGTACTGTTCGACTAGCCCGTCAATAGAGCCTGCCGAGAACTGTGGCTCGACGAAGATCACGTCGACCGTGTTGTCGACGATCACCTGCTCTAGCTCCGCGAACGCCCGCGCAGATGGATCCATTCCTGCATCCGGCATCACAATGCCGATCACCTCGAAGCCATATTGCGCCGCGAAATAGGTGTAGGCATCATGGAACACCACCATCTTACGCCGCGCTTCGGGGATCGTTCCCAAGTCTGCCGCGAGCTCAGCATGCAACGCATCGAGCTGCCCATTCCACTCGACGCCATGACGCCCGAACTCAGCGGCTCGATCTTCCGCCATACGGGACAAGAAATCGACAATCACGGGTGTTGCCGATTTCACCATCATCGGATCCAGCCAAAAATGAGGATCGCCACTACGCAGATCATGCACATGATCACCATGGTCGATCACGCGGTCGATTGAGATCAAGGCCAGGTGATCAGCCAGCACCAGCTCCGGAACATCGTTGTCATCGACCGCGCGGCACCATGGCCCCGCCTCGATAAATGGTTCAAGATAGGCCCCAACGGAGATGAATGCATCGCTCTGCCCGATCCGCACCATCTCCCGGGGCGATGCCTCCCAAGTGTGAGGATCCGCACCAACCGGAATGACAGACCAGACATCGTCGGCCAGGCCGACGATCTGGCGCACGATGTCCGCAATGATCGGGGTGCTCGCCGCGATCGTGAGTCCTCCCGGTTCCTGTGCGAGCGTACCCGGTGCCCGCGCCGCGATGAGCCCAACCCCTGGAAGGGCCGAGAACTGCCGTCGATTCATTCGCATCTTCCTCAACCTCTCTATTGCAAGGCCTTGGGCGCCTGGCGCGGTGATCGCCACACGCCCAGCGCCACTACCGGCCGATCAGGTCGAAGACGATGTCCGATGTACCGAACACACCGAGATATCCTCCGTATCCGAGCTCCGAGTCGACGGTAATGGTCGAACTGAGAGCCTGGCTCGCCACGTCAATCACGACGATGATGCCGTCGCCACCCTGCGTAACAAAGCCGAGCGACCCATCCGGCGTGATCGCAGTGGTCCGGTTCTCTGCTTCCCACGGCGCGATTCCGTCCACTGGCGCGTTCGCCATGGGGTCGAGTGGCACCTGACCCACGACTTCGCCGGTCGCCAGATCGACGATGTGCGTGACATCGCCGTCAAAATGCACCACGGTGAAGAGCGCGGTTTCGTACGACAGCGCATAGCGGAATAGATAGCCGTTCCCGAGCGGAGTGCGAGTGCCTTCAAGCGTGGTAGTGTCGACCATGAACAGATCGTTCTCCCACGTTCCCCATTCCGCCTCTGGCGCTTCCCGGTTGGCGAGGTAGGTCACGAGCGCGGTACCGTCTGCATTGAGGCGGTGGAAGTATGCCCTGCCCCCGGCGCGATCAGCGGTTTCCCACGGAACGGTACTGACATATTCGAGTTCAGCGCCGTCAAGGCTGATGACATCAACCCCATCATCAGTCGCGACGTAGAAGCGGCCCGTGGCGGGATCATACGCTTCTCCGTGGCCAGCCGCCCCAATCTGCACGGTGCTCGCCGGCGTTACATTGCCCCCCAGCGCCTCGTCCAATTGGTAACTTTCGACCTGA
The DNA here is from genome assembly GCA_013698305.1 of Chloroflexia bacterium. Lineage (GTDB taxonomy): Bacteria > Chloroflexota > Chloroflexia > Thermomicrobiales > UBA6265 > JACCVC01. The sequence goes on along the minus strand of JACCVC010000237.1, from coordinate 5,212 downwards.
TTGCTGACATCGTTCCGGTGCAGCAGCACATCGGGATTCGATGTCAGCGCCAGCCCGACCTCGCCAGCCTCGGTCAACGGCACCGGCCGAGCTTCCCACGATGACAGGTCGACGATCACGATCGGCGCGTCGGCGTTGTCGGTGCCGATCGCCATGAATCGGAGGTCAGGGTCGGTGGCAATGTGGGAGGGGTAACCTTCAAACGCTGCCTCGCCAACGATTTGTGCGGTGCTATCGATGGCAATCAGGCGGCTGCCGATATCATCGACCAAATACAGGAGCCCGTCCGGCGTCGGCAGGAACCCGCAATGCGTTTGCATGACCACATCTTCGACGATGCCGGTCACGACGAGCGTGTCCGTGTTGACCACGTACAGCACGCTGGCGTCGGGGTCGGCAACCGCCAACATCGGGGTGCCACCGGCAACCGGACTGGCGACCGGTGTCGCCGATTGCGCGGCCCTGGCGATGGCAGGCTTGACAGAAAAACCGGCGGCGGCGGCAAGACCTAGCATGCCAGCGCCGAACTGACGACGATTCAACGAACTCGCTGAGCGAAGGATCTGTTGAGACATCTGGTTGTGACTCCCTCTTGGGCGTAGGAACAGCCAGTCCATCGATCAATGCAGCGGTACCAGCGCATCGAACGCCACTGCGGCCGTCAGTGGCGGGACTGATGCGTCTATAGTACTGATACATTGTCTCACTTACAAGTATGAAGAGATTAGCTGATCGTCGTCTCCGAATCGGCGGTGACGTAGCGGATGTAGCGTTCCGCCGACTCCTGGACGACCTCACTGCCACGGTCCGGCACGACCCCGCCAGAAAACGCGCCATAGATCCGGTCGAATTCGTATGGCTTCACCATGTCGGCGATCCGCTGCACCGAACCCGAATCGAGCGGGATCGAATTGGGATAGCTGTGCATGAAGCTCACCATGTGCCGATCCGCCACGACCTGCATGATGTCCCCGACAAACAGCAATCCGGCGTCGTGCGGATGCGCGCCACCATCGACGTGCAGCACGTTCCCGCCCGGGAAGTGACCGCCGGTCCGGATCAGCGTCACGCCGACGCATGGGTGCAAAGTGTCGCCGGACCAGTACCGCACTCGCGCATCCTGTCTCACCACCCATTGCCGATTTGCTTCGTGCAGGAGGATCGGCACATCGCCCAGCGCATGCGACCACTCCACCATCGTCGAGTAGTAGTGCGGGTGAGAGATGGCGATCGCGTCGACATCGCCATGCCGCTCGATCCCGGCGATGGTCGTCTCATCGACATACCCGACCAGGTCCCAGAGCATTCGGCACTCCGCGGTCTCGATCAGCCACGCATGCTGCCCAATCCCGAACGTCGGCGCTGTTGCGATCCGCGCTACGCCCGCCTCGACCTCCTCGAAGACGTTATGGTGATGTCCCAGCTCCGCCCGGAGCGTGGTCCAGCGTTGCCCGCCCTCGGGGATGTACTGCCGGTCGTCGGCGCAGATCGGACACACAGCGGGGATGCCTGCATCCGCCGGGAACTGCGTGCTGCACGCCACGCAGATCGCCGCGTCGAGACCATCTTCCGTCCACATCGTCATCATATGCGCCTTTCTGATCAGATGAAATACACCAGCTTGTCCCAAAACCAGTCTTTCGATCGATTCCAGATGGCGTCGGCGGGCTCCGCCGGGGCCGATCGGGTCAACGCGTCCTCTACCAGCACCGACCTGGCATCATCCGCGACTGTGGCGTCCGTGAACAGCACCGCGATCTCGTGATTCCGGTACAGCGCCCAGGCGTCGAGGTTGATCGTCCCGATCACCACCGTGTCATCCGCGATGATGACCTTGGCGTGCATTACCGTCTCATACTCGAACACGTTTACTCCTGCATCGAACAGCCTGGGATAGTTGTGCTCCAGCGCATCCCGCGCCGGGGAGACGTTCGAGGCGCCCGGCACGACGACCGTGACATCGACATCGCGCTGCCCCGCCGCGATCACCCGATCAAGCATCCCGGGGTCGGTCAGGTACGGGTTGAGGATGTCGAGCCGAACCTCTGCATTCTCGACTGCCTCGCGGATCGCCTGCGTCCCCGGCAGGAACCCTCCCGGCACGTTGTGCAGCAGCGTCGCCGGGATCATGCCTGGGTCAGCCGCCTCGGGGAAATAGCGATCGAAGGTCATGTCGTCAGGTTTTGGACCGCCCAGAACGTGAAAACTGGTGAGGAACACCAGCTGCATCTGCCCGACGATGTCGCCAGTCATGCGGCCGAAAGCGTCGTGGTAGCGGCCATCGGCGAAATGATCCTCGAACCCCGCTCCCCCGATCCAGCCGATCTGCCCGTCGGTTACCAGCATCTTCCGATGATCGGCGTTGCCCACCTCGTCCTGCCAGGGGTCGATCCTGCCCTCGCCGAGCGGACCATCACGGTCGATCGGAAAGATGTCGTTGGCGACAACATCGACGCCCGCGTCCTGAAGCTGGTCGAACAGCCCTTGCGATCGCCCATCGACCTTGGCGCCGTACCCATCCACGATCACGCGCACCTCCACGCCGGCCTCAGCGCGCTCGGTGAGGATCGCCACCACGTCGTCCGCGATGTCGCCCGGCTTGATCGAAAACATCAGCATGTGGATCGACGACTCCGCGCCGCGCAGGTCGTCCAGCATCGGCGGGAAGAAGTGCTCGCCGCCCGAGTAGAACGAGACATCGGCAGCGGATGACCGCGCCATGGGAATCGCCAAATCCTCAACAGAGTGATCGTCGCGATGCAGAAACGCCTGCGTATCCATCTGCGCCTCTTCGGCGGTCACGGCTTCGGCGGGTGGCGGCCAGCTCGGGCGCTCCTCGATCCGCAGCACGAACCACCAGCCTAGGAACGACAGGACCAGCAGCAGCCGGAGTCCAAACCAGCCGATTCTGGTGAACCATCGGATTCCTAGTTTCTGCCTGGCCCGTTGTTGCTTGCGGCGCCCGTCCGGGCGCCTCTGCTCTGAGCGAGTATGATCCATGCGAATACCAGACTCCGAGTAACGCAATACCAGACAGTGTCGTTAACATAGTAGACAATCGGCCGGCAGCTCGCTTGGGAAGTCTGGTGTACAAGCCCTCGCGAGATATGTCGCGTCCAGGTTCATCGTCTCGCGTTTCACAGGGAGATTGCCCTTGAGAACGACCCAAACCGCTCGCGCCGCCATCTTCGCCGCCGCGATGCTCGCCATCCCAATTCTCGGCATGGCCATGTTCCGCGCGACCGACGACCGTCCCTTGCTTCAGGATATTCAGGCCACGGCGCTTCCGCTGTTCGAGGCCACCGCCCTGTTGGTCGATCCCGGTTTCGAGCGTCGCCCGCACCCTGGCAGCGATCCCACCGGTCCGCTGGACATTGCCGGTGATCCTTTCGGCTACCAGCATTGTGATGGCTGGCGCGGCTGGTTTCTGCCTGGATGGAGCGCGGCCACCTGGCACGGTGTCGATGTCGCCGATGGGGGCGAACGCATCGCGTTCGTTGACCGTGTCCAGGCGTTCTGGGATCAGCAGGCCGGTGAGCTGAAGATCTCCGACCCCGCCGACGCACGCCCGTTGCAGCTCCGGAACGGAGAACTCACCTACTCCCTGGAGATTCCCGAGAATCCGGGTTTCTCCGTTCCGGACGGCGCCATTGTGGTTAGCATCGCTTGCCTGCCAACCGACTGATGTCGCTCCCAACGATACATCCTCCCATTCGATTTCGATTACTGATGCCGAATCCGTCTGAACACCGTGCATTCCACTCACAGAGCCGCGTACGGAAGACCCTTGTGGTCTTCCTCGTTCCGGCACGCGATTGAGGGCCGGCAAAAGACCGGCCCGTACGTGTTGTTCGCATCCTGTCCATGCGAAATCCGTAGGAGCCTTGAAGCCGTTTTCCGGAATCAGCACGTGTGTCCAGTGCCTCGTCCCAGCGTCTCTTCGCTCTACGTTAACGCGTTACGGCCCAACAACGTGGGTTGCGAGCCGTAGCGAAGACGATATTTTCGAGATTGTGCCGATGAACCTGTCGGCAGCCTACGACCCCAGCCGCTTGGCCAGTTCCTTGAGCATCTCCTCGTCAATCGCGCCGATGCCTGGCGCGGTCAACTGCGGCTCCTCGGGAAGCTCAGGCGTCGGTACCCCCTCGGGCCCGCCGTCCTCAACCGTCAGTTTCTGGCCATCTTCCGGATGCCGCCCCTTCCACACCTCGCCGACACGGGCAAAGTCTTTCGGATTGTTCCGGTACAGGATCAGGTGAAGCCCCTGATCCTCAAGGACCTTGGCCTCCGGAAACTGCTTGTTGCTGATATCGGGAATCGGGAACAGCTTGCTGAGGTCAGCCCCGGTCAACACCTCCAGCGCCCGCGCGTAGGCAACAACATGCACCCCGCCGCGAACCAGCAGGTACCCGGCCATCGCCCGCACCGTCGGGTCATCGGTGGTTTCGTACACGCGAATCTTGTTGGCCCGCGCGCCGCACTCCAGGAAGAAGTTGTGCAGAAGGTCGAGCTTGAGATTGCCGCTAGAGAAGACATTATCTCCACTCCAGGGCCGACCCATCGAGTCCACCGGCAGTGCCGTCTGGCCGCTCGCGATGAAATGCAGCGAGTTCCGCGACTCTTCCGCCACCGACAATGGCGAGGTCGACGGGTCAGTGCCCCGCTCGCTCGCGCCAGACAACAGCAGGTTGATGGTGTAGGCCACCAGTTCGATGTGGCTATGCTCTTCGGCGGCGATGTTGGCGATGAGATCGTAGAACGGGCGAGCGTGGTCTTCGTCACGACCTCGGAAATTGAACGACTGGAACATATAGTTCATCAGCGTCGACATCTCGCCGAATTTGCCGCCGAGCAGTTCCTGCACGAGCGATGCGCCATTCGGGTTCGGGCCTTTCGGCTTGGGCAGGTCGACCGCGACACGGTCATGTCGAGTGATCATTCTTGCTCCCTTTCCTATGAATCGTAGTTACCTGGATCGACGCGGGCGACGCATCAGCGCCACCGAACGTACAGCGACGTGCAGATCAGGAACGCACGTTGCGTGCCGGGACAGAGCGTTACGGTACGCTGGTTAGTGACATATGTGCCTAGAGCGGTTCTCATAAAGGTTGTTCTTGTTCATGAGGTGTGAGGCGATAGCCGCAATGCCGATACCAGGCGGTCGCGTCGGCGGCGCTGATCTGGTCGACCCCGGTGCCGATGGCGTCCACGA
>JACCVC010000185.1 GCA_013698305.1 Chloroflexia bacterium | reverse complement strand
CGGAGCACCTGCGCGGTCGGGTGTTCGCGGCATGGGGCGCGATCGTGGCGCTGGCGTCGGCGCTCGCCTACTACGCGATGGGATTCGTGACGACGTGGATCGGCGCGCCGGCGACGTTCGGCCTGGTTGGCCTGGTCGTCGGCCTGGGCGGCCCGCTACTGCTGTGGGTTACCGGCGCGATCCGGGCGGTCCGGGCGCATCCGGTGCTGGCGGAGTGACTGGCTGAGGAATCGATCCAGCAACCAGGAGATTTCCGCGGGTTGCGCTATGATTGCGAGAGAGTGACAGGCACGAGGTGACCACGTCAGACTGCGCTTCCGTTCGGCGCGGTTCAACAATCGTGAATTTCTCCACCGAAGTGCGTTCAGTTAAACAGGAGAAGCGATTTGGCATCCGGCAGCAAAAAGATCGTCCTGGTGGCGTTGGGAGCAAACGCCGCGATCGCCACGGGCAAGTTCGCGGTGGGGATCCTGACGGGCAGCGCCGCGATGCTGGCCGAGGCCGCCCACTCGGTGGCTGACACCGTAAACCAGGGGTTCCTTCTGGTCAGCATCAACCTCAGTGACAATCCCGCCGACGAGGACCACCCGTATGGGCATGGCAAGGAGCGCTTCTTCTGGGCGTTTCTGGCTGCCGTTTTCATCTTTGTCGCCGGCGCCTTCTTTTCGGTGTATCAGGGCATTGAAAAACTGCTGGCCGGTAGCGACGATCATGGCGCATTTTGGCCGAGCTATCTCGTGCTTGGCCTTGCCTTCGTGTTCGATGCCGTGGTGCTCGTGCTGGCCGTTCGGGAGTCGAAGCGCCAGGCCGACGAGCTCGGTGTGGGCGTGCGGGAGTTTCTGGGCGAGACGACCGACGTGACCCTGAAGACGGCGCTCTACGAGGACCTGGCGGCCACCACCGGCGTGGTGCTGGCGGCGCTTGGTCTCTTCCTGTTCCAGGTCACCGGCAACCCTGTCTTCGATGGCATTGCCTCGATCCTGATCGGGATCGTGCTGATCGGCGTTGCGATCATGCTGGGCCGGGAGACCCGCAACCTGCTGCTTGGCGCGTCGGCGTCAAAACGGACGCGAGAGGCGATCCGGGGCGCGATCGCGGAGTTCCCGGAGGTCGACTCCGTGGTCGATCTGTTGACGATGCAGCTTGGCCTGGACAGCGTGCTAGTGACGGGGGAGATCAACATCGAGGACGGCCTCACTACGAACGAGATCGAGGCGCTGCTGACTCGGCTGACGACGCGAATCCGGGAAGCGGCGCCGGAAGTGCAGAACATCTACCTGGAGCCACACCCTGTGGCGAGAGGGTCAACCGGCGCTGCGCACTCAGCCGCCAGCGGGTAAGGCAGGGGGGCGTCTCGTAGTGAAAAATCGCCCCGTTGGATGATTGGGCGATTCTCGCCACGCGATCACCGGCGATCCGATCTGGCGGAGCTGTCGGAGGGCGTGCTCCATGTACCGGAACGTGAGGATGCCGCCGCGGCGTTTGATCGCGAGGTCGAGGCAATCGTTGCACCGTATCTTCCTGATGGAAAGGTGACCTTGCGGACCGTGGGTGAGATCGTATTGGGCCATCCGGCTCCCATTCGAAAAGCAAGGTGGTTAGGTAGCGGTGTCTGCGGCGGCGCCTTGCAGGGACTGATTTTGAGTCGGAGAGGGAAGCCTGAGCTCGTCCCAACGGGACGGGAAATCCGCTCCCACGAGTCAATCACCAGCTGAATCGAGCTCACGGACCAATCGGGTAGTCAGGAACTCCAACGTCCGGTGGATGATCTCCGTCGAGCGTTTCGAGTCGTCGAGCACATCGAACGCATGTGGCGCTTCTGAATGGTTCATGCATTCGAGGTCCAGGTTCCTCGCGAGGCACTCCGTTAGGAACCAGTCGAAGGTGGCGTTCAGCTGTGGACGATCACCGCCCGCCCTGACGAGCAGCATGGGAGGCACCGGGTCAGGGTGCTGGTCGAGATGGTGGAGCGGTGAGAGATCGTCCGGGATGCGGCGGGCCGCTGCGGTATCCTCGACGCTGCGGTAGTGGCCGATGTCCATGATGCCGTAGTAGGACACGACGCAGCGGATTGAGGCAGGGGCATTGTGGAATGCCGCCCGGAGCCCGAGATACGCGCCTGCCGAGCAGGTCCAGATGCCGAGGCGATCCGCATCGATCTTGAACTCGTCGGCATTGTCGCGGACATATGCGATGAGGTCGTCGATGTCCTCGATCGCATCCCTGAAGGTGGTGTACCGTTCGGTCGACCGATGGTTGAAGGTAACGCCGATCATTCCCGACGCGGCGGCAAGCGGCCCCCAGGAGACGTATTGCCCCCAGCTCTTGACGTGTGGAACGGCACGAGGCGGAATCTCGCCATGGACGAACAGCACCGCGGGACGCCGGTCGCTATCTTTGCCACCCCTGGGCGAATACACATCCATCGTCAGGTCGGGATGCCGATCGGGCTTGTAGGACAAGTCACAGCGCACCGAAACTGTGTCCATGTCGGGAAGCCGGTAGACGACGCGCTTCGTGTCCGTCGACATGACGCCTTATTTCCTTTCGTTCATAAAGGGAGCACATCTGCGCGAAGCAATTCGTCTCGTCATGTTAGCTAGATACCTGTCGCATCTCCACGATCCGCCGGTTGAGGAACGCCTGCACCACGCCGTTGCCGGTGAGTCGGGCGGCTTCCCGGTATGCGTCTGCCGCCTCAGTGTAGCGTCCGCAGCGCCTCAACAGATCGGCCCTTGCGGCCGGCACCACTGCATAGTCCTTGAGGTGCGGATCAAAGGGGATGGCCTCCAGCGCGTTGAGACCGGCCTGCGGACCGTTTGCCATCCCGTGGGCTATCGCTCGGCTCACGGCCACCACTGGCGACGGAGTGATGAAAAGCAGGACATCGTACAACGCGGCGATCTGGGGCCAGTCGGTGTCGTCGAACGACACCGCCTCGGCATGCACAGCTGCGATTGCCGACTGAATCGCGTAGGTGCCTGGCGGTCCACCGTGACGCGAGCGCAGGGCGCGTTTGGTGAGCTCCAATCCCCGATTGATCTTGCACTGATCCCACTTCGAACGGTTCTGGTGCTCCAGCAAAACGAGCTCACCCTGGGCATCGAGCCGCGCGGCTCCTCGGGCGTCGGTCAGGTGAAGCAGACCCGTGAGTCCGAGCACTTCCGATTCGTCCGGCATGAGCTTCAGGAGGGTGTCTGCGAGCTCGATCGCGAGTCGGGTGAGGTCCAGTCGACTCAACGCATCACTATCTGACGCCGTGTGTCCTTGGGTGAAGACCAGGAAGATGACTGCCAGCACTTTAGACAACCGCTCTGGAAGCTCATTTCGACCCGGGACACGATAGGCGATCCCGGCACCAGCGATCTTCTTTTTCGCCCGCGTGATGCGAGCGGCCATGGTGGGCTCGGAGACCAGAAACAACCGCGCGATGTCACTCGTGGCCAGTCCGCAGATGAGCCGCAGGGTGAGCCCAACACGCGCCTCGAGAGACAACGCTGGGTGACAGCAGGTGAAGATCAGCCGGAGTCGATCATCAGCGAAGGCCCCTGGTTCATCGGGTATCGAAGGGTCGTTGCCGGGATATTCCACGATCAGCAGGGGCAACCGACGGATCAGCGACTGGCGCCGGCGCAACTGATCGAGAGCGCGGTTGCGAGCCGTTGTCGTCAACCACGCACCAGGGTTGGTGGGTATGCCGTCACGCCGCCAGGTCTCCAGCGCTGACGCAAACGCGTCCTGAGCGGTGTCTTCAGCGAAATCGAAATCTCGTGTCAGGCGCACCAGGACGGAGAGAACCCTGACCCATTCCGTCCGGTGCGCCGCTTCTACAGCTTTTCGAACGTCCACCGGCGCCTCAGGAAGAGATATCCCATACGGGTCGCACTTCGGTGCCACTGCCCATAGGGCAGTGGCGAGCGGCTTCCATTGCCTGGTCAAGGTCGCGTGCCTCGATGATGTAGAAGCCGCCGAGATGCTCTTTCAACTCGGCATACGGTCCATCGGTGACCAGCACCTCACCGTTGCCACGGCGAAGCGTCGTAGCCGTCGGCGAGGCTTGCAGCGCCGCGCCTCCGGTGATCGCAAACCCCTGCTCGGCACACCATGCCGCAAACGCGTCGTGTTTGTTCATGTCCTCCGCGATCTCCTCCTCCGTGATCGTGTTCCACCAGTCCTCGTTGTCGAACAGCATAAGCATGTACTTCATGCCAACCTCCTTTCATCATGACGACGAACGGGTTGTCCAGAAATCGACATCGCACCGTTCGGTACGGACGGCGTGGGCCTTCATTCCAGGCTGTTGCCACCGTGGGGACGCAATCGCTTCCGTCTCGGCAAAAGTTCAGCCAGATGTCGCTCCATCCTACCGGAAGCTCATGGAGTGCGACGGTCACAACATCCCCTTATGCGATCTCCAGCGAGCCGATCTGGCGGACCGCCCGCTCCATGTAGCGAAACGTCACGACGCCAATCATCGGCAGCACGATGGCGAATCCCAGCAACGGCAGCAAGGTGTTGGTCAGGTCGGAGATCGACGCATTCTGGGTCAGCGAGGCGACCATAGCTTCCATCCCGTAGCTGAACAGCAGCGCCCGCGCCGAGATCCGAATCCAGTCCGGCATCAGCGCG
>JACCVC010000179.1 GCA_013698305.1 Chloroflexia bacterium | reverse complement strand
CGTCAAAGAGACAACACAGGACGGATCAAAGACACATGCCAAGCGGAACGATCAAGTGGTACAGCCCGGAAAAGGGTTTCGGTTTTATTGCGCCTGATGAAGGCGGAGAGGATCTCTTCGTTCACCGGTCCGCTGTGGGATTTGATATCCCGGGCGAAGGTGACAAGGTTGAGTACGTGATCGGTGAAGGCCGCCGCGGACCAACAGCTGAGGATGTGCGCATCACCGAAATCAACCGGGAGCCACCCGCGCCTCGCACTGATGGCGGCGGCGGTGGTGGTGGCGGAAGCCGAGGGCCTTCAGTCGATCCGTCGACCCTGGAGCTCGTGTCCGGCACCATCGTGCGCTACGACGCGGTCAAGGGCTTCGGTTTCATCGACGCCACCGACGGCAGCGGCAAGAGCGGCATCTTCTTCCACCGTTCGGTGATGGGCACAGACGAGCCTTCGACCGGTCTTGAAGTTGAAGCCCGCGTCGCCGAGACCGACCGCGGTCTTCGCGCCGAGCAGGTCGACGTCCTCTACTAGAGCGACGCCTCGACAGCGACAACAGCATACATCGTCCGGCGATCGGCTTCGCAACGCGTCGACCGATCGTCGTCCCTGGTTTCGCAAGGCCGAAACCGGTAAACGCCCCGAGCGACTACGCTCGGGGCGTTTCATCTTGCGCGCAACCCACAACCCAACGGCGATCAGCGCTTCCTATCGGCTCGGGCGGCGGTGTCCTCATCGGTCGTCATGCCTGTCAACGATCCGATCAGAGCGCCAATCGCCGCGCCGGTGAGAACGCCCGCCAGGGCGAGCACGGGGCGGCTGGCGAGGTCATCCATCGTTGGGGCGATAGCGTAGCCGCCGATTGCGCCGACAACCCCGCCAATCAGGATACCGAGCGCCGTGCCCCGCTCGGACGACGCCGATGCCTGATGCTCGCTGGCGTCATCCGAAATGCCCGAGCCTTCCTCGATCGCGAAGAAGAAGCCCAGCACCGCGCCGAAGACGACGTGCGCGACCAGGTTGCCGAGCACCGGCAACGGCCCCGCGCCGATGTCCGCGCCGAGGAACCCGGCGCCCATGATCGGGAAGAAGACGAGAATCGATAGCAGAAATGGCACCATCGCGAAGATAATGCCCTTCAGCCATCCCGGACCGTTCAGCACCGGTTCCGCGAGCCGCCCGTAGATCAAGGCCCAGACCAGGCCGACGATCAGGTTGAGCACCATCCCAACCGCGACCGAATCCCCAATTGTGTCCACCATCTCGTTCCCAGACAGCGCCTCGAACCAGGTGGCAACGGTTCCGCCGCTCATGTCACCAATCGCGTTCGCCAGCAGGTAGCCACCGGTAACGGTCACCGTCATCATGAACGTCGCGATGAAACCGGCGATCACGCTGATCCGCACCCAGTCCGTGCGCATCGGTTCCGAGCGAGAATCGGCGGGCGTTGGAGCAAACCTATCCATCGTCATCTCCTTCCATGGCGTTCCAGCGCGTCGTCAACGATTGCTCACGACAGTAATTGTGTTCCAATCTTCGCACAAAGCATACCGGCGGATGTATCCGGATTGTTGCGGGGATGCTGGAGACGAAACAATGCCAGCATGTGTGCGCCGATGCTGGCTGCCGATCAAGCGCAGTCGAACCTACGTGATTCTACGGATAGGCGACACTGCCAGGACAATCCACAATCGTCCTGGAGGCAGATTTCGCGAGAGGATGCCCATCAATCGCATAGCTGGCGCGGTTTGCGCCGTTGTCCGGCGGCGCATGTTGCCCTCCGGGCAAGCGCAGAAGTTGAAGCTGGCTTCAGGAATCATTGGGAGGAAGAGAACCATGTACCGAGCACCGAGACTGCTGGCAATACTCGCGTCCATCGCCACGCTGGCGTTGTTCTCCAGCGTTGGCATCGCTCACGCGCAAGGCACGGGTGAATCGCTCACCGCCGTGTGCGTGATTGCGTTTGAAGCGCCAGAACACGTGAGATATTTGACTGACGAAGAAATCGAGCGCATCAACGGATTGGAGCAGGATCCCTTCGAGCCACCTGTTCCCGAAATCGTCGGGTATCCAGATCCTCAAACCGGATCGTGCGCGACGGAAAATGGTCTGCTGGAAGCGTATGACCCCGAAACCAGCACGCCGATCTGCGTACCATCGGGGCCCGAAGGCAACGGGCCGCTCATCGTCGAGTTCGCGTGGAATCAATATCTCCCGGGCTATGTGGATGTGATCCTCGCGGACCCGGTGACGGGCGCGTGTCCCAACCAGCTCGATCCGGCGCCAGATGGCGACAACACCGCACTGGTAGATGCGCTCGTCGACAAACTGCGGGACATCCTGCGAGACGCCCTGGCCTAGCGAGAACGCAGCTCCTTCCGATTGAAGATCGCGCTGACGCTGTTCAGGTCAGCGCGACCATCGTTCGTCCCCGGCCGATCGTGGGACATTGTGAAAGATTGCACTTGACAACAGGAAGCACCCGCACGTAGCATGTTGCTCAACAACTGAAGACTGTTGCCTTATCCAGAGAGGTGGAGGGAATCGGCCCTGTGAAGCCCGGCAGCCTGCGAACGCGACGTCAGTCGTACGCGTAAGGTGCCAACTCCGGCAGAGTGATCTGCGAGATAAGGGATGGCGAGGATACGCCCCCTTTGCATTCGTGCATTGGGCGTTTTTTGTATCCAGACCAACCCCCGGTCGATTTAACGACCCACCGGAGTCTTCCTCACACGGTCATCTCTCCCCGCTCCAACCGTCGCCGCGGCCCGTCCGCGCTGGCGCGCCATGAAAGCGAGAGGGTGGCCCGTGACCAACTGCGCCAACGCCACCACAACCCAACCTTCAACTTCCAGCCGGGGACATCTGCGCGTGCTCAAGGCAGATCCCCGACGCAACGACGGCGCCCTGCGCGAGACCGGCATCGGCGCGCTCGACCTCGAGCTCGGCGGGTATCTCGACGATGTCACCGTCGCCTGGCGCTCGTGGGGGCGACTCAACGAGCGCGGCGACAACGCCGTGATCGTCCTGCACGCGCTCACCGGCGACTCCAACGCCGCGAACGAGGGCGGCTGGTGGGAGCCGGTGATCGGTCCCGGTCGACCAATCGACACCGACCATCAGTTCGTGATCTGCAGCAACGTCCTCGGCGGCTGCCAGGGAACAACCGGTCCGGCGTCGGTCAATCCGGAGAGCGGCAAGCCGTGGACGATGCATTTCCCGTTGGTCACGATCGGCGACATGGTCAACGCCCAGCGCGCGCTGCTCGAATCGCTCGGCGTCACGTCGGTGATCCCCATCGGTGGATCGATCGGCGGCTTGCAGGCACTGGAGTGGGGCACCCGCCACGCCGACCTTGTGCGAGGCTCGGGCGTGGTCGCCGCCAGCGGGGCGCTCGGCGCTCAGGCCATCGCCCTGCATGGCGAAGTCGGTCGCCGCGCGATCATGGCCGACGCCAACTGGCGCAACGGCGACTACGCCAGCCACGGCGTCTTCCCGGAGGAGGGGCTGTCCATCGCGCGAATGGCGGCAATGATCACATATCACAGCCGGGACAGCCTCAACACCCGCTTTGGCCGGACCCCGGCCAGCCGCCCGGTGCTCTATCCCGGCATCGGCCCCACCTTCGATGTCGAAGGCTACTTGCACTATCACGGACAGGCGCTGGTGCAACGGTTCGACGCCAACAGCTACCTCTATCTCACCCGCGCGATGGACATGTACGATGTCTCCCGCAACGGCGACGGCGAATCCTGGCTGCGGAAGGTGCGGGCGCCGATGCTGCTGATCGGCATCTCCAGCGACTGGCTGTTTCCGCCCGACGACATCCGGACCCTGGCCTCCAACCTGCAACGGCTCGGCGCGGACGCCAGATATCAGGAGATCGATTCCCCCAACGGTCACGACAGCTTTCTCAAGGATTGGGACCAGCTCAACGCGATCGTGGGGCCGTTCATTGAGGAGATCGGCTCGCACCGCGAGCAGTCTCGGGAGGCGAGGTCATGATCGGATCGATCCACCGTGAGCGCCATCACCCGCTGCCGCGCGAGTTGCTGATGCCCGAGGGGGCATGAACGTAGAGCGCAGCAAGCACCGGACGCATCGGAGTCAAGTTCGAACCGCTATGGGTTGAGAAGCCCACGAAAGGACACCACCGTGACAGACGTACTCGAGAAAACCCTTGGATTTGAGACCCGCGCCCTTCACGCCGGCCAGACGCCGGACCCGACGACCGGCTCCCGCGCGGTGCCGATCTACCAGACCACCTCCTACGTCTTCAACGACACCGACCACGCCGCCGACCTGTTCGGCCTGCGCGCGCTCGGCAACATTTACACCCGGATCATGAACCCCACCACCGACGTGCTGGAGCAGCGGATCGCCGCGCTCGAGGGCGGCACGGCGGCGGTTGCGTTCGCCTCCGGCCAGTCTGCCGAAACGCTGGCGATTACTAACATCGCCAGCGCCGGCGACGAGATCGTCTCCACCACCAGCCTCTACGGCGGCACCTACAACCTCTTCCACTACACGCTGCCGAAGTTCGGCATCACCGTGAAATTCGTCGAGCCGACCGCCGAGGCGGTCCGGGCAGCCATCACCGACAAGACCAAGGCGGTCTACTCCGAGAGCGTCGGCAACCCCGACCTGAAGACACTCGACATCCGCGCCGTCGCCGATGTCGCCCACGAGGCCGGGGTGCCGCTGCTGATCGACAACACCATCCCGACGCCGTACCTGCTGCGCCCGATCGAGCATGGCGCGGATATCGTGATCCACTCGCTGACCAAGTTCATCGGCGGCCACGGAAATTCCATTGGCGGCGTGATCGTCGACGGCGGCAACTTCGACTGGGTCGCCAGCGGTCGGTTCGACGCTGGGTTCGTCGAGCCCGATCCCAGCTACCACGGACTCAGTTTTGGTCCGGTGTTCCAGGACTTCGCCGGCATGGGCAACGTCGCCTTCGCCTTCAAGGTGCGGACCCAGGGACTGCGAGACGTGGGCGCGGCGATCAGCCCGTTCAACTCCTTCCTGATCCTGCTAGGGCTGGAGACGCTGCCGCTGCGGATGGAACGGCACAGCCAGAACGCGCTGCAAGTCGCCCGCTTCCTCAACGAGCATCCGAAGGTCTCCTGGGTCAACTATCCGGGGCTTCCGGGCGGCGCCAACTACGATGTCGCCAGCCGCTACTGGTTGCATGACCACTTTGGCGCGATCCTGGGCTTCGGCGTCGAGGGCGGTCTGGAGGCTGGCAAGAAGCTGATCGAATCAGTCGAGATCTTCTCCCACCTCGCCAACATCGGCGACGCCAAGTCGCTCATCATTCACCCGGCCACCACCACCCACTCGCAGCTAACCGCGAGCGAGCAAGCCGAGACCGGCGCGACGCCGGACTTCGTTCGGCTGTCGATCGGGCTGGAGACGGTAGGCGACCTGATCGCCGACCTCGAGCAGGCGCTGGCCAAGATCTAGCATTCGACAGCCGGTACCGGTCAGTTCTGTGGAGTTGACCGGCACCCAACCATGCGGTCCTCCTCAATCCAAACGAGCCCCCTGCCGAGATTAAGCCGGCAGGGGGCTCGTTGTGATGCGGGTGTAAACCGGCGACTGGATGCCCGCAGCAAAAGCCCTACGGGTTCAGCACCACCCGGTAGATCGTCCCGCTGGCGCGATCACCGAGGTAGACCGTGCCGTCGCCGCCGAGACCGAACGACGACGGGCCCAACCCCGTCTCGATCGGCGTGGAAACTGACCACGACCCGGCGTCGTCCTGTGTCGCGACCCAGAGCAGCCCGGAGCAGAAATCGGCGTAGACATACGCGTCGCCGCTGAATTCGCCGCCCGTCACCGAGCAGCCACCCTCCTCGTGGGTGTATTCGACGGACGGCAGTGTCAGGCCGGACGTATCGCAGTCAGATGGCTGGTAGCAGGTCGATCCTTCCATGATATTCCAGCCGAGGTTTGCCCCGGCGGCGTCCTCAAATGGCAGGATCGTTACTTCCTCGATCTGGTTCTGGCCGACATCGGCGACGGCGATCATCGTCCCCTCCGCGTCGAAGGCGAAGCGCCACGGATTGCGTAGCCCGTTCATCCAGACCTCGGGCGCGGCGTCCGGATCGTCAAGGAACGGGTTGTCCTCCGGCACGGCGTACCCCTCACCCTCGGCGAGGTTGGCCGGGTTGACGTCGATCCGCAGCAGCTTGCCGAGCCAGGTCGAAGGATCCTGACCGTTGCCGTCCGGGTCCCCCTGCGAGCCGCCGTCGCCGAAGCCGATATAGAGCATGTCGTCGGGACCGAACAGGATCAGCCCACCGTTGTGGTTCTGGAACGGCTGCGGCTGCGTCAACACGATCTGCTCGGTGGCCGGATCGGCGGTCAGGCTGTCCTCGCTGAGATCGAAGCGGCTGATCACCGAGTCACCGTTGAGGTCGGAGTAGGAGGCGTAGACCACGTTGTTATCGTGGCTGTCGGGCGGGAACTCGATGCTGAGCAGTCCCTGCTCTGTCCCATCCGAGCCGACCCGATCGGTGAGATCGAGGAAGAGCTCCGATCCCGCTTCCGGGGCGTTCGCGTCGGCGACGACCTGCACCGTGCCCGGCTGCTCGACCACAAACAGCCGATCGTCGCCGGCGTTGGTGATGTATGTCGGCTGGTTGAACGTCCCCGCCGTCCACTCTTCGAGTGTTGCGTCCGTGGATTGGGCAGCCGCGAGGTGGGCGGGAACCAGCATCCCGGCGGCAACGCCAAGAACGAGGATTGTGCGAACGGCCAGCGTGCGAGCGAGAGACAACATGGAAACCTCCTCGTTCGGACTACGGGTTGGCGACGAACGATCCTTGCACCGGCATTGCGTCCTCGACTGGATCGCCATCGACGACGGCACTCGCGAACCGAATCGGCAGCCCCGTCGCGGTGGGATCGACCAAGTCCGGAGAGTCCTGCGCGTGAATATGAATATGCGGCTCGGAACTGTTGCCGGAGTTGCCGGTCAAACCCAGCAGATCACCCGCCTGAACCTCATCTCCCGCCTCCACCTCGACAGTTCCCTCCTGCATGTGCGCGATGAAGACGTATTCGTCGTCTCCCGTCTCGATCGCGACATGGTTGCCGCCCGGATTGCCCACCTGCGCGCGTTGCTCCAGAGGCGCATTGGGCGGCAAATCAGGCTCATCGTTGACAATCGCAACGACGGTGCCGCCAGCCGGGGCAAGCACCGCCTGGCCCCACGCCCAGTAGTCCTCGTTCCGCGTTCCGTCCCCGGAGAACGTCGCACCGTCGTTCCAGATCACGAAGTCGTAGGCGTGGCGCTGAGACGGGCTGACCGTATGGTAGTTCTGGAGTTCGCTCTCGCCGCCCCAGAAGGTCCACCAAGTCCCATCGAACGGCAACCGGTAGCTCGTCTCGGATACCTGGCCTGCAGCGGGATCATCCGGCAGCAGCATGGCCGGCAGGAGTTGCAAACCAGTCACTGTACCGGACTCGATGTCCACGCCCACCGAGATTCTCATCAGCGCATCACCCCAGCCATGGTCGGCGCTGTACCCGTTGTTGATGCCTCCCGGCGCGAAGGCACGGTCTTCAATCAGGTCGCCGATTGGCCGGTCGGCGGTGAACGAGACGTTACTCAGCGGTTGTTCGGTCACATTCTGGGCCGGAATATCGAGCGCAGCGGTGAGGTTACCCCCTTCGTCGCCGTCAAACACGACCGAGATCTCAAGACCGATGCCGGACAACACGCCATCCCATCGTCCTGTTGGCCCATTGCCTGATTGCGGCTCGGTCGCCTGCAAGGTGAACGGGATCGGTCCACCCTGCATCATCACGCCCTGGATGATGTCGTCCTGCACCTGCCCGAAGAAGTGCGCGTTTGCCTCGGCGAAGGACATCTGAACCTGGTCGGTCGTGTAGGTGGCAGTCACGTCGGAAATCGACGCTGCTTCGAGCGCCGCCACCATCTCCGGCGAGAGCAGCGGCTCCAGCGCGGAGTCATCCACCGCCAGCACCGCCTCGACCACCGGCTCGCCGATCTCCCGGATGGCGTCGACCTGTTCCTGATACAGCGCGATCTGCACTTCCGGATCGTCCACCACGGCGCCTGCGAGCTCAACCGAAACCGGCGAGGCGCCTGGAGCCAGCGCATCGGGCGTTGCGACTGCCATGGCAGCGTCCAGCGGGGTGATGAAGAACCCGGCGATCAACTCGGAACTCGGATCGACCGCGAACGAGATCATCACCCGCTCCCCCGTCTGCGACTCGAACGTGCCCACGAACTCTATGGCGGAATCGTTCGCCTGCTCGTCGACCAGCTCCAGCGGTCCAAGCGCGCCCGCGAGCTGCTGCATTGTGACGATGAACTCGTTTGCTGGCACGACCGCGAGAAATGCCGGATCGAAGCGCATTTCAACCTCGGCGGTTGCGAGGTCGATGGCGCCACCGTCGAACAAGCCAAGCACCCACGCCAGATGTTCATCGATGGCAGTATCTGCGTCGGGTGTGGCGGGCTGCGCCATCGTGGTCATCGATCCAGCCAGCGCGACCAGCAGGATCAGCGAAAGGGCAACGAGGCGTTTCAACACGAAGAAGGTTCCTTTCGTGACAGCATCGTCATCGACACATCGTGCCACAGGCAGGAACCCCGATTGGTATCGTTTGGGCATCAACTGCCGCAATCGCTGTGCTCCCGCAGGGTGGCCAGGCAGGCGAACACCGGCGCCAACGAGAACCTTGCGCTCGACTCCTGGACGATGCCCGAGGGGTGATTGAACCCCGCCGAGACGAAGAACACCCGACCGTCGTGGCGCTCCAGCACGTAGGTGACGTTGACCACCCCGGCTTCGTAGCCGTTCTTGAATCCCACCTGCGGCCAGGTCAGCGAGTTGTCGATGCCGCCTCGATTGCCCGAAAGTATCTCGCGCACCGGCTCCATGCCGGGCTGCGCGCCCAT
>JACCVC010000036.1 GCA_013698305.1 Chloroflexia bacterium | reverse complement strand
CAGGATCGGCCACTACGTGTTTCGGTTACGTGCGGCTGTCCTCGGCGGGTGGCGTGATCATCGGTGTCTCGTCCATCTCCATCATGTGCTCGGAGCCGTCATCCTTGATCTTGACGTAGATCTCGGTGTAGCCGGAAATCGGCTGATCGAAAAGGAGCGGCTGCACGACATCGCCACTCTGGCTAACGTCCAGTCTGGCAACCATCCATTCCGAGCCGCGCTCGTCCACGCACCACACCTCATGGTCCATGGCGGGGTCGAGACCCCACGCGACGACGAGGGCGTTGGAACTCTCGGGATTCGCCAGGAACCGCCCGTTGGATGACTCTGAGCTCATGCCAAATGTCTGGACGCCCGCCGGGAGCATGGTGTTATCGACTGCCGCGGGGATCAATGAGTCGCTTTCTGCGGCTGAATTGACCTGATCCTGCAGGTCGAACGACCACGCGGTCATCGCGATGAGGGCGATGATCAGCGGCGCGACGAGCGCCTGACTCCAGGCGAAGCGCCTCCGGTTGGACGGTGGAATGGGCAACGTGCTGGTGTTGGCGGGATTGTTTGTGTCTGTCAGCGGCACCGCGGGTGTAACCGAGCGCATCTGATCATCAGCAATGCGATGCATCAGCTGATCCCGCCCATCCGCGGAAGGAGCAACAGGAGCGAGCGCGAGCGGCAATGCGGAAGACACCGCGAGCCATCGGTCGGCTTCGGCTCGGCAGCCCATACACCGGGACACATGCTGATCCACCGACGATCGCTCATCGGCATCGAGCGCATCCAGAGCCCAGGCGCCGAGATCGTCGCGGACTGCGGCGCATTCAGGGCCGCTCGCAGGTTGTGGACGGAAATGACGATCATCGCTCACGTCAGCTCCACCTCCCGGTCTTCCAGATAGGTCCGCAGTTTTCGCATCCCGAGTCGCATCCTGGTCTTGATCGTTCCCAATGGTTCATTCAATGTCTCGGCGACTTCACGCTGGGTGAGGCCACGAAAATATGCCAACTCGATTGCCCGCCGTTGTGGTACGGGCAGAATATCCAGCGCCTCACGCATTTCGTCCCGAAGTGAGCCAAGCCACGCGTAATCCTCCACCGATCGATCCGTATCCGAGACATTCGCCAGCGTGGCCACCGGGTCTTCCAGGTCTGCCCGCTTGGGCCGCCGGTTGCGCTTGCGTATCTCGTCGATTGCCATGTTGTGCGTGATGCTGAGAATCCATGTGGCAAACGATCCGCGCGTGGCGTTGTAGGCGCCGGCCTGTCTCCAGGCACGGAAGAACACCTCCTGTGTCAGTTCCTCGGCTGAAGCGGGATCGGCCAGCATGCGCAAGGAAAACGACATCACGATGCGTGAGTAACGATCGTACAGTTCGGCCAGGGCTCGCGCGTCTCCGCTAGCCGCCAGCGAGACAAGCTCCGAATCCTCGTGATCGGCGAGAGGTCCCGGTGCGGGAGTACCATCTGAGGTCACGAGAAGCGCCGCCCATTGCGCCCGAAGGCGATCAGTCCGGCACCGGCTGGCTGATCAGGTGTACGGCGTCGGTGATTGGGTGGATGTATCGAATGTGCCATTTAATACGTCCTGAATCGTTGGTGAGGTCGGTGGGTTCAGCGCGGACGAACGTCGAGGCGTTCAACGAAGTTGCTGGCAGAAGAGTCGCGACGTAGCCGGACTGACCATACCATGAGGTATCGCACGCAAATCGAGCGTGTATCCTCAACTATTCTGCCACGGGGCCAGAACTGACGGGAGAACGACATGAATCAACAAGGCGGTGTGTCCGAAACGCTCCACGGTGTCGAGGTGGCTGATCCCTGGCGTTGGTTGGAGAACGGCGAGGATCCGCGGGTGGCGGAGTGGGAGGAATCTCAGGACAAACGCACCCGGGCGGCGCTCGATCAACTTCCTGGCCGGAACGCGCTCCGCGAGATGTTGGGGCCCTGGTTCGAGGTCACGTCAGTCGTGAATGCGAAGACTGATGGCGACCGGGTGTTCTTTGAGCTGAGAGGCGGCGGCAGGAACCAGCCGCGGATCATGTACCGGGGTGGCGTCGACGAGGGCGTGGCGCTCGATCCGCTTGAGTTGCGATCCGATGGGCAACTGGCGGTCGATTGGTGGTATCCGTCACCAGATGGTCGATTCCTGGCGTACGGGACGTCGCTGGACGGAAGCGAGCTGAGCACGCTTCGTATTCGCGACCTGGCGAACAACGAGGACCTGCACGAGACGATCCCGCATACCCGCGCGTCGTCGGTGGCCTGGCTTCCCGACTCGGATGGTTTCGTCTACACGCGCTATCCGACGCCAGGATCGGTTCCGGAGGGGGAACAGCAGTTCCGTCCCTCCGCCTGCCTGCACGTCCTTGGCTCGCCCGTGAGCGATGACGCTGAGGTCTTTCCCGAAATGACCGGAAGGGGCGATATGCTGCGGATTACCATCGACCCGGCGGGCCGATGGGTTGTCGCGACGATTCATCACGGCTGGACATCGACGACCGTGTACGTCTCACGGCTTCTGCCTGATAGCCTCGAGTTTCGAGTGGTTTCTGCTCTCGAAGGAGCGAATAGTAGCGGAATCGGATTTGACGGCGATCTGTTGCTGGTCCTGACCGATCATGACGCGCCCAACGGCAAGATCGTCGCTGTCGACCTCGCTGGCGAGGCCCTGAAACCGGAGCAGATTGTCGAGACTGGCGAGGAACTCGTCATCGAAAGCGCCGCGCTGGCGCTGGACCGCCTGGTGATTCGGGGGTTGCGACGCGGTCAGCCGTACTGTCCTGTCCACGCGATCACCGGCGAACTGCTTTCGTTGCTCGAACTACCGAATGCCGATCACGTCTTCGCTCTGACCGGAGACGTCCGGCGTCGGCGGGTGCTGGTGGGATACGAGAGCTTCGTGCGGCCACCGATGGTCCATGAGATCGACATTGACTCCGGTGAATCTCGCCCCCTGGCCGTGACACACCTGCCGGACGAGTTCGATCCAGACGACTGCGTGGTCACCCGCGCCGAAGTGGCGTCTCGTGACGGGACGAAGGTGCCGATGGCGCTCGCTCATCATCGAGACCGGAATCCGGATCAGCCATCTCCAGCGTTCCTGACCGGATATGGCGGCTTCGCGATCACACGCGGAGCGGAGTTCTACCCGGCGATCCCGGCGTTCCTTGCCGCGGGTGGGGTGATCGCCGGCCCTGGGCTTCGAGGCGGCTATGAATTTGGGGAGCGATGGCACCGCGACGGCAAGCTCGAACGCAAGCAAAACGTGTTCGATGACTTCATCGCCTCGGTGGAGTGGCTGATCGGGGAGGGATACACGACGCCAGCCAGGCTGGCAATTGGCGGAGGCAGCAACGGCGGCTTGCTGGTCGGCGCGGCGATGACCCAGCGTCCGGACCTGTTTCGGGCGGTGTGGTGCGCGGTGCCGTTGCTGGATATGGTGCGGTTCCATCTGTTCCGGATCGGACACCTGTGGGTTTCGGAGTACGGGTCTCCGGATGACCCCGAGGCGTTCCGGTACCTGCATGCGTATTCGCCGTACCATCGAGTGAACGACGGCGTCGACTATCCCGCCGTGCTGGTCACCGCTGCCGCGTCCGATGCGCGTGTCGATCCGATGCACGCGAGGAAGATGGTGGCTCGGTTGCAGGAAGCCGTCGGTGAACGTCCCGACCGTCCCATCCTGTTGAGGATGGAAACGGGCGCGGGTCACGGTGCCGGGAAGTCCACCGCTCGAAAGGTCGAGGAAGCGGTCGATCAGTGGAGTTTCCTGCGCTGGCAGCTTGGGATGCAAACGGACGATTCGTAGCGCCGGCCCGTAGCGTGCCTAGGGGTCGGCTCGTCGAGAGTTCCCTGGCTCGACCACGACGACTGACGCGTAGTGGCAAGTTCCTTCGGCGTTGCTCAGGATATGCCTGTATCGGCCCGGTTTGGCGATGTATCTCCTTTGGCAGACACAAGGTCTGCCGCTACGTGTTGGTGTTGATGGAACGTCATTCAGGCAACCTGCAAACCGCCGTAGAGAAGCATTGACATGA
>JACCVC010000165.1 GCA_013698305.1 Chloroflexia bacterium | reverse complement strand
GCGGTGGAGATCTGGATCGCGCAGCGAACAGGTTGACACTGGAAGTGTGATCCGGTCCCGTCGTATCGTGTCGAATTCGTGGGTCCTCATTCGTCTACCTGATGTCACACGCACGTTGGCGTGGCGCACACCCGAATCGCGGCGTTGCCGCCAGGAGTACAGACATGAGCAAGATCGTCGTCACGGAATTCGTCTCACTCGATGGTGTCTTCGAGGACCCACACCTGTGGCACTTCCCGTTCTTCAATGATGCGGCGGGCCAATACAAGGGCGATGAGCTCCAGGACACCGCCGCCCTGCTGCTGGGCCGCAAGACCTACGAAGGGTTCGCCGATGCGTGGCCAAAGATGTCCGGAGACGAGTTCTCGGATAAATTCAACAGCATGCCCAAGCACGTCGTCTCCACCACGCTTGAAAACGCTGAGTGGAACAACTCGCACATCATCAGTGGCGACGTCGCCGCTGCCCTCGCGGACCTGAAGCGCCAGTACGACCAGGACATCTACATCCACGGCAGCGGCGACCTGGCGAACTCCCTGATTCAGCTGGGCATGATCGACGAAATCAGGCTGATGGTGCATCCCGTGGTGGTGGGCAAGGGCCGACGATTCTTCAGTGACGGAACCAGCATCGACGCGTTGAAGCTCATCGACGTGACGACCTTCGACTCAGGCGTCGTGCTGCTTACCCTCCAACCGTCGACTCAGGATGCGACGGCCGACACGGGGGCGTAGCGGCCCGCACCTAGCCTTCACAGGATTGACTGGAGACACCTATGACAAACGTGATTGCCGGTATGACCCATTCGCTGGACGGCTACGTTGCCGACCGGGAAGGCAGCGCGGCGCGACTTTACCCCGATTTCGACTCCCTTCAGGGCAGCGCCTACATGGAGGAGATCGCTGCCGAGACAGGGTGTGTCCTCATGGGCAGGCGGACCTTTGACTTGGCCGGAGATACGGACACGTACGCCGACACCTACGAGTTTCAAGTGCCTATCGTCGTGCTCACCCATCGCCCGCCAGCGATCGCGCCGAAGCAGAACGAGCGCCTCACCTTTACTTTCATCACCGACGGCGTCGAATCCGCCGTGGCGGTAGCGACCGACGCTGCCGGGGAAAAGGCGGTGACGGTGGTGGGCGGCGCCGATGTGATCCTGCAACTTCTGCTGGCCGACCTGGTCAATGAGCTTAGCATCGATGTCATGCCGATCTTCCTCGGGGACGGCCTCCGCCTCTTCGACACACCCGAGCTGGAGCGTATCCGGCTGGAACTGGTGAGCATGAATACCATCGGGGAACGGGTCAGCCTGCGATACCGGGTGGTCCGGCAATGACCGTGACAAGCCGCCTCGGCGACAGTTCGATGGTGTCGATTCACGGGCCCTTCAAACTAGTCTCTGATAGCAGTTCTACCGAGTATCCGATCAACCCGTCAGGACCGATGCATCGAACACGGGAGACCAACAAATGACTGAACGCACACCCACAGACGAGAAGAACCTGAACCGATACGGAAACGACGCACTCCCCTGGAGCCGGCCGCGTGACATCCTCATCTCGGGCCCGCCCGGGCCCGAGATGACGTCCTTCCTTGGCACATGCACTCCGGACGGGCTGCCGCACGCGGCTGGCGTTGGCGCCCTCTGGTTCGACGGCGATCTCTATATCACCAGCAATCCCGACACCCGAAAGTCGCGGGATCTGGCGGCGAATCCCGCCTGCACGATCTCGGCCAAGCTTGAGGGCATCGATGTCGTGTTCGAAGGCGAGGCAACGCGGGTGACTGAACAGTCGACGCTGGAGCAAGTGGCCGCGCTCTATCGCGAGGATGGGTGGCCCGCGGAGGTGGAGGGCGATGCCTTCACAGCACCGTACAGTGCGCCGAGCGCCGGTCCTCCACCCTGGTACCTCTACCGAGTCACGTTCCATACCGTATTCGGAGTTGCCACCGCGGAACCTTACGGCGCGACCCGCTGGCGTTTCGACCGTTGACCAGGAGTGCGCATCACGAACCGCCTGAACGACAGGCGAGCTGCCTCACCGAATCACCGGCCAGGTCGGGTGGGAATTCTCGATGGATGTGGATAGGGAAAGGAGGGATTCAGGTGAAGGAACAGTCACTGCGTGCTAGGGGACTCGTCCGGCGAGGTTCCCGCGCTTCTAGTGGCGGCATCTGGTTCCCCTCTCTCCTGGTTGGCGGTCCATCTCGACACAGCTGGCTGGGATGAGTACGAGACAATCGTGGTTTCAGGCGCACTCCGAGATATGGGGCTGGGAGAACCAATAGAGCTTCACTGCATCGAGGAACCAGAGCCCTCACCGATCCAAGTGCTGATAGCGC
>JACCVC010000281.1 GCA_013698305.1 Chloroflexia bacterium | reverse complement strand
CATCAGGATTGCGCTTATGCAACACATTCGTGATCGCCGCCGTCAACGTCGTCTTCCCATGATCAATATGACCAATCGTACCAACATTCAAATGCGGCTTCGTCCGCTCAAACCTACTCTTCGCCATCTCGCTTCTCTCCTTACTACCTGATGAACGTGATCGGTCGGGTCATACCGTGAGGGTTGATTCGGTGGTTGGTCTGTGGGCTGTCGGCGCCTGGCCGGAGTGGGCTAAAAGGCCGTTCCGCCCCGGAGGACAGGTGCCGACAGCCCCGGAGCCGCCAGAGCGTCACTCGCCACGCACCTTGGCGATGATCTCGGTCGCCAGGGAGGAAGGCACCTCTTCGTAACCGCTGAACTGCATCGTGTAAGTCGCCCGGCCCTGTGTCTTGGATCGCAGGTCCGTGGCGTAACCGAACATCTCGGCCAGCGGCACCTTGGCGTTGATCACCTGACTGTTGCCGCGAGCGGTCATGTGCCCGATGCGGCCGCGACGCCCCGACAAGTCACCGATGACGTCACCCATGTAGTCGTCGGGGGTCACCACCTCGACATCCATGATGGGCTCCAGCAGGGTGGCGCCGGCCTTGCGGGCGGCTTCCTTCAACGCCATGGAGCCGGCGATCTTGAACGCCATCTCCGACGAGTCGACATCGTGGTACGCGCCGTCGGTGAGGGTGGCGCGGATGTCGACCAGCGGGTAGCCAGCCAGCACACCGCCTTCCATGGCTTCCTTGATGCCGTGACCGACCGAAGGAATGTACTCGCGCGGGATGGCCCCGCCCTTGACGGCACTGACGAACTCGAAGCCGCCGATCTGGCCGCTCTCCTCGTCGACTCTCGGGGTCTCCGCCAACGTGCCGGTCGGCTCCAGGTTGATGACGATCTCGGCGAACTGTCCCGAACCACCCGTCTGGCGCTTGAAGCGCAGCAGGTAGTCGTTGATCGGCCTACGGATCGTCTCGCGGTAGGCGACCTGCGGTTTGCCGACGTTGGCGTCGACTTTGAACTCACGCAGCAGGCGGTCGACGATGACCTCCAGGTGCAGCTCGCCCATGCCGCCGATGATCGTCTGACCCGTGTCCTCGTCGGTATGGACCCGGAAGGTCGGATCCTCCTCGGACAGCTTCTGCAGGGCGGTACCGAGCTTCTGCTGGTCGGCCTTGGTCTTGGGCTCGATGGCGATGTGGATGACCGGCTCAGGGAAGATCATGGTCTCCAGCAACACCGGCGCCGACGCGTCGCACAGCGTGTCGCCGGTCGTCGTGTACTTGAGGCCGACGGCCGCCACGATGTCACCGGTGAATGCGGCCTCGCGGTCCTCGCGGTGATTGGCGTGCATCTCCAGGATGCGCCCGATCCGCTCCTTGCGGTCCTTGGTCGAGTTGACGATCGCCTCGCCTTGGTCGACCTGGCCCGAGTAGACGCGGAAGTAGGTGAGCTTGCCGACGTACGGGTCGGACATGATCTTGAAAGCCAGCGCGCTGAACGGCTCGGACTCGTCGGCCTTGCGCTCCATGGGCTCGCCGCTGCGGACGTCCACGCCCGTGATCGCCGGCACGTCCATTGGGCTGGGCAGGTAGTTGACGACCGCGTCGAGCAACAGTTGTACGCCCTTGTTCTTGAAGGCGGTCCCGCACAACACCGGTGTGATGACGTTGTCGATGGTGGCGTTGCGGATGCCGTGGCGGATCTCCTCGCAACTGAGATCCTCACCCTCGATGAACTTCACCAGCAGCGTCTCGTCGGTCTCAGAGATTGCCTCCACCAGCGCGGCTCGGTACTCCGCGGCGCGCCCGGCCAACTCGGCAGGGATCTCGACATCGATCCAGTTGCTGCCGAAGTCGTCGCCGGAGCCCTCCCAGACGCGGGCCTTCATGTCGACCAGGTCCACCACGCCGACGAAGTCGCTCTCGGCGCCGACGGGGAGCTGCAAGGCCACAGGCGTGGCCCCGAGGCGCTCGCGGATGGAGTCAAAGGAGGCGTAGAAATCCGCCCCCGTGCGGTCCATCTTGTTGATGAAGCAGATGCGCGGGACGAGGTACTTGTCGGCCTGGCGCCAAACCGTCTCGGACTGCGGCTCCACCCCGGACACGGCGTCGAAGACGGCCACGGCGCCGTCGAGGATGCGCAGGCTGCGCTCTACCTCGACGGTGAAGTCGACGTGCCCTGGCGTGTCGATGATGTTGATGATGTGACCGTCCCACTCGCAGGTGGTGGCGGCCGAGGTGATCGTGATGCCGCGCTCCTGCTCCTGGACCATCCAGTCCATGGTGGCGGCGCCTTCGTGCACCTCACCCATCTTGTAGTTGCGACCGGTGTAGTACAGGATGCGCTCGG
>JACCVC010000096.1 GCA_013698305.1 Chloroflexia bacterium | reverse complement strand
TCGCGGCGACGGGCATCGTGGTGCTCGGTGTCACCATCGGCATTGTCGCCGGCTACTTCGGCGGCCTGATCGACGATCTCCTCATGCGGCTGGTCGATGTCCTGCTCGCGTTTCCCAGCATGATCCTGGCGCTGGCCATCGTCGGGATGCTCGGACCGAGCCTGACCAACGTCCTGATCGGGATGGTGGCAGTCTGGTGGGTGGACTATGCCCGCGTCGTTCGTGGGCTGACGCTCAAGGTGGTCCAGAATGACTACGTGCTGTCCGCCCACTGCTGCGGCTGCGGGAGCGGTCGCATGATCCTGCGTCACGTGCTTCCCAACGTCATCCCATCGGTCATTGTCCTGGCGACGCTTGAGCTGGGCGCGTTGATGCTGGCAATTTCGGGGCTCAGCTTTCTCGGTCTCGGCGCGCAGCCTCCCACCCCGGAGTGGGGCACGATGCTCAGCGACGGTCGGTTGTTTTTCCTCAACGCACCGCAATTGATGATGTATCCCGGCATCGCGATCACGCTCGTTGTCATGGGCAGCAACCTCCTCGGCGATGGACTACGTGATGCGCTCGACCCCCGCCAGCAGATTCGGTAGGCATGGTTCGACCTCTGAACTCCCGACGCTCCTATCCGGCCGGGTCCCGGGCGATGGTCGCGTCGCCTTCCAGCCAGGCGTAGATCACCACCCCAGTCTCCTCATACACGACCTCTAGGTCGCCATTCTCCGCGGCATCACTGAACTTCGCCAGCCCTTGCTCGCCATACAACGCTCGCTCGAGATCGCCGACGTAGATCAGTTCGACGTGATACCGGTCCAGGATCGGCTCGATCGACGCGAACGTCCCGCTCCCGCCGTAAACCTCCTGGACATCCGCCACCCGCTGATTGACCTGTTCGCCATATCCCGGACGCTGCTGGATCTGATGCCAGGTCCAGCCCAGCACGGTGGGCAGGCCCGTCGTGCTGCTGATCCGCCCCCCCCATTGATACGCCGGAGTCTGCGCTTCGAGAATGACCGGCGAGCCATCGACGTTTTGTCGAAGCCACGCGATCGCCTCACGGTCGTTGGCCAGCGGGAACGTGGTGCTCTCTCCGCCTTCCGGCCCCGCCGCCCATACGGCCTCATCCATGTAGGCGAGCCCATCCAGCGTTGGGTCCAGCGAATTGAAGCGGTCGTCGAGCCGCGGACCCGTCACCAGCACGGGGTAGCTCAACGCGCCAATCACCAGCACTACCAGCGCCGTCATCCAGACCCGCCCCGCGGCAATTCCAGCTATCGACCTACCGGACAGGCGCGCCCTCGAAACCTGAGCCGCCTCGGTCGAGGCGACGATGCCGGTCGCGCTCGGACTGAGATGCGGACCATACGGTGTGGATGCGCTCCCCGCCATCTCTGCCTCCCGGTCCAACGCAAGCAACGGCACCGCTGCCCGGTACACCGCGGAGACGACCTGCACCACCGCTACCGCCGCGCTGATCCCCAGCAGTTGCCAGGCATGAAGGTAGAACTTGAACACCAGGTTCATGCGCCCGATGTCATTCTCCAACCGGAATCGTTCTGGAATGAGGGCGAGCACGAACGCCAGACCGATCATCGCGAACACGAACAGATGTTGGGGTTGATGCAGGCGCCCGCAAACGCACACCACCAGTGTCACGAGCCCCACGATCAGGAAGAGCGACGTGTTGCCGGTGGCGAACGCCGTTCCGTACCCGCCACAGAGCGCCAGCGCAAGCACGATGGCCGCCAGTCCCCATCTCGATGACTGACGCCACAGCATCAGCAACACCCGACCGAGCTCGATCGCCAGGTAACCGGCGATCGCCCACAGCATCACGCCGTGGATAGTCAGATAGTCCGCCAGGCGCGTAGTCTCGACCGCCGGCGACGATTGGCTCGGAATCGACCCGTATTGGCTGATATAGGGTTGGAAAAGCATGCGTCCCGAGAGAAAGACGATGGCGGCGAAAATCATCACGTCGCGAAGACTCTGCCATGGCGCCGTGACGCCGCGACGGACAACCACGCAGATCGCGGCGGCGGCAACGAGCAGCGCCATCGACGGCGGGTAATCCCAGGTGTTGGTCGAGTACAGGATGCCGGTCAGGAATCCCCCAAGCACCGCCATCGGCACGATCCGTCGCCACCCGCCGAGCGAGCCGAGCAGCGCCTCATCACGGGTTGACTCGCGCGATTCAGACACGGTCGCGAGACTGATCGCCACCACAATCACCGCGGCGACCACCGGCATCGCCAGCACGTGCGCGTGGAGGTCGCCGAACAGCAACGAGAAGTACGGGAACTCGTTGATCGTGTTCGGAATCACCCGCGTCGGGTCCCAGAACGCCGTCGTCGGAAGCGCCACCGATTCGGTCAGCGTGTTCCACGTGCCCCAGCCGATCCGCCCGGCATCGCCGAATGGTTCCAGCCACGAGGGCGGCGGGGAGTAGCCCCATTCGCCACGGCCGATTCGCCGAACGAAATCGAGGTTGCCGAGGATTCCGACGAACACCGGGGCGGCGAGCGCGAGCAGGATCGGTCGCCAGCGCATTCCAGCGCGAGCATCTGCCTCGACGATGGCATCTGGTCGTCGCATCCGCGAGATCAGCGCCGCCGCCGCGATCCACACGTTGAGCAACAGCAGCGCAAAAACCGACGTCAGCGCCAGGTTGAACGCGGTCTCCGGCAATATCCCGGTCAGTCGCGTGATGGCCGCCCACGGCACATAGCCGAAGTAGTAGTAGTGCAGCGATCCGCCCGCGAACCACGGATCAAACGGCGGGAACCATGGGCTGCGCAGGATCGCATTGAAGATGGCAAGCTCCATCGGCTTTTCGCCACCGCGACCGGGTTGCCAGAGATCGGGATTCAGGGCTCGCAGCCAGACGATCGCCGCGAAGGAAACCAGGAAGAGCGCCTCCGTCGCCGCGATCCAGCGCCACCGCTGCCGCAGATCGGCGAGCATCGGTCGGACCCGGAACCCCACCACGACCGCTGCGGTTAGCAACGCCATCCACAGCGCCAGACCGATCCCGAGCCGACCGAACTCGACCAGGCGAAGGCTCGCCAGCACCCATGCTATCCAGGCAATGCCGAAGACGCCGATCGTCTTGGCCAGCGCATATCCTCGATCCGGCAGTGACGGCAACAGTCGCCACAGGATCGGGATCGCGGGGAGGGCGAAGAGTTGCAGGGTCAGGTACCACCAGACCGCGGGCAACGTGTTGGCAATTCCATCGGGGTCGAACATGTCGGACCAGGTTCCACTGTTGGCGTAGGCGACCCAATTCGCCTCGCTGAGCAGCAGGTTGGACTGCGGAAGATCGATCATCCTGCGGGCCACGCCGCCGTCGCCGAGCGCGTCGTCGAGCAGATACCATGCGTCATTGGTCGACCACTGATCGGTCTTCTCGAAAATACGCACATAGGGATGGTCGTAGACCGTGAGCGCCTCCTCCGCGCCACGGTCATCGAGCTCGATCCCGAACAGCTCCGGCGGAGATTGAAAATCAGCAACGAGCTCGAAGCCCAGCTCGCCCGACACCAGCGCCTCATAGTACGCCGTCGTCATGGGATACCGATCCGGCATCCGGGGGATCGAGCCGATCAGCCGGTCGCTGCTGAGTACGATGTAGTCGGCACGGTGGAGCTGCCCGATCAGACGGGCCAGCTTGGCATCGTTGTCGGCGTCATACAGCGCGAGCTGAACCCCGACATATTGCCCAACCGGATAGTCGGGGAACGAGACCGGAAGGCCGTCATCCCAATGCTCGGAGGAGATCACGCTGCCTGCGGGAATGTTGTCGTAGATCCACTCAGAGGCCTCGGCCCTGCTGTGCGGCTTCAGGTAGATCGTGGTGAGGGCAACGCCGGAAAACATCGTGCCGGCGATCACCAGCGCGGTGACCAGCGTGCCCACCTGGATTCGTCCAGGCAGGCGCAATGACGCCGGCCGGGCAAACCTCGACGGCCATCGGCGGCGCCAGGTAAAACCTCGAAATCGCGACGGCAGTGAATCCAGCTGTCCCGCCGCCAGCACGATCATGAAGGGGTACGCCGGCAGGATATATCGCTGCGTCTTGACCACTCCAGTCCCGTAGAACAGGATATGAAACAGCGCAAAGACCGCAATCGCCAGCAACCACCAGGACGGCCATCGTCGCCGGACAAGCATCCCGACAGCCACGACGGCCACGCTGATCAGCGCCGCGATGCCCAGCGCGGGACCCATCCCCCATCGCACCAGGTTGTCCAGCATGAACACGACCGGCGCGCGGTCCGCCCACTGAACGCCCGGCGGCGTATCGATCTGGCCGGCCTGGACCAGTCGCCAGTAGTCGAGCGTGTCTGTCCAGCGCGTATCCAGCCGCACATTCCACCAGTTGGGTCCGGCAAAGGCGTAGGGTTGCGCCACCCGGAACGCCAGCGCCGCGGCGATTGCGGACAGCGCGACGCCGAGCGCGACCGGAAACCGGATCGCGTCACGGCGCGACGATGGTCGCCAGCGCCAGGGTGGCAGCAGGCGCCGCCAACCATGGAGCCTCACCGACTCCAGCGCCGGGACTGCCAGAAAGCCGGCGGTGATCGCAAGATTCGGCTTGCTGGCGGTGGCGAAGCCAACGCACAGACCGGCGACAACGAACCAGCGCCAGCTCCGGCGATGCCAGGCCCGAAGGGTAGCGGCGAACACGGCCACGGCAAAAAACGCAGATACGGAGTCCGTGGTGAAAAAGTGCGCGGTCTGGATATGAAGCGGCGTAAACGCGACCAAAGCCGCCGCGATCAGACCGGCCCGTGACGAAAACATTCGTCGCCCGATCGCGAACGCGAGCGCCACGATCCCGACATCGGCGACCGCCGAGAGCCAGCGACCGGGCAGATGCGCGTCCCCGTACACCACATCGCCGGTGAGCGTGCCGACCAGCTTGGCGAGGAACAGCGGGAGCGTGCCGTACACGTAGGACCCGTGGACGGTATTGAACGGGTTGAGCGGCGACGTTTCACTATCGAAATACTGGCTCACGCTGCTCGGCCACGCGATGTCGATTGTCACCATCGTCATGTAACGCTCGTCGGGGTGAAAATAGTGGTTATCGCCCCAGCCGATGCCCGCGAACCGGAGCGCCGCCGCGATCGCCAGGATAACGATCAGGATCGCGCCATGCGGAAGCGACAACCGACCGATCCGGAGCCGGCCGGCGTCCCCTCGCAAGCGTGGGCGAGGGCGCGCGGGGATTTCACGTGGATGGACTGTTCGCACACGTTGCTGCGTCATACTCACCCTTGAAACAGATACAGGCCGCCTGCGCTACCCGCAATGGCAACCACCAGACGCCTCGGCAACGTAGCTCCGGAGGATCGTCCGTCGTCAGCACGCAAGAGTCCCGTGAACACATTGTGGCCCTGCGAGTCCGGAAGCAGTTGGTACACGTGTGCATCCTCGAATGTCCTGATCGTAGCATACCGAAGCGCGCCATCGAACGCAGGGCTGCGCACCCGTTTGACCACGCCGGCACAGTCCTGCATACTCGTTCCAACGGGGACGCCAGGACATGGTGGAGAGGCACGGGAGATTGGACTGCACATGCGTATTCTTGTGACCGGTGGCGCCGGATTCATCGGCAGCCACCTTGTTGAGCGCCTCCTGTGTGACGGCCACGAGGTCGTCGTCGCAGACAACTTCCTGACGGGGCAGGCGGCCAACCTGGATCATCTCGCGAACCGAACAGAGCTTCGCATCGTCCCGCAGGATATGTCGCAACCGCTACGGTCCGAGATCGCCGACGATCACTTCGACCGGGTTTACAACCTCGCCAGCCCCGCCAGCCCCCGCGGCTACAGCCGCTATCCCATCGAAACGCTGCTGGTGAACTCAGTCGGCACCCATCACGCGCTGGAGCTCGCCCGGCTCAAGGGCGCGCGGTTCCTGCAAGCTTCGACGTCAGAGGTTTATGGCGACCCGCTGGTGCATCCGCAGCCGGAAACCTACTGGGGGAACGTCAATCCCAACGGTCCCCGCTCCTGCTACGACGAGGGCAAGCGGTTCGCCGAAAGCCTGGTGATGGAATACGCGCGGCAACGCAACGTGAGCGCTCGCATCGTCCGGATCTTCAACACCTATGGACCGCGCTCACAGCCCGCCGATGGCCGCGTGGTGCCGAACTTCTGCACGCAGGCGATCAATGGCAAGCCGATCACGATCTACGGTACCGGCAACCAGACCCGGTCGTTCTGCTACGTCGACGATCTGGTCAATGGCCTGATTCTGCTGATGGAAACCGAAGGCCTGGATGGCGAGGTCGTCAACCTGGGCAATCCCGACGAGCACACGATCCTGCACTTCGCCGAGCGGGTGATCGACCTGACCGGCTCCACCGCGGGGATCATCTGCCAACCGCTCCCCACCGACGATCCCCAGCGCCGCAAGCCGGACATCGCCAAAGCTCGCGAGCTGCTCGGATGGCAACCAGCGACGTCACTTGATGTTGGCCTCAGCAAGACCATCCAGTTCTTTCGTGAGGGTCTCGCCGACCCGGATAGGCCAAAGACCACGTAGCGTCGGCCCTGGTAGCTTCGGGCCGAAAGTGCCCGATGTTCAACAAAAAAGCAATCGTCGGCCACTGTCGGGCCGACGCTACAGCCGCGTGCATATTGGTTGACCCACCTCAATCACTGTTGGTGATCGTGGCGTATTGTCGCCCTGCGGGCGACCGGACCGACACAAGGTCGTTCCCTACGTGGTGAAAACGCGCTCAATCCTCGTCCCGGTCCTGCTCCGCCGCCAGCGATTGCGTCCGGGTGTAGGCGGCATAGACCGATTTCGACAGCACCGTCCTCAGGCCGCCCTTCTCCATCTGATAAATTGCGTCCGCCGAGGTACCGCCAGGCGACGTCACCATGTTCCGCAGCTCCGCCATGTGCTTGCCGGAGCTGCGTGCGAACGCCACCGACCCCGACACCGTCTGCAACACGATCTCCTCGGCCAGCTGCCGCGGGAAGCCCATGTGCTCGCCGGCGTCGATCAGCGCCTCCATCATCAGGAAGACGTAGGTCGGGCCGGTTCCGGAAAGCGCCGTCGCCATGTCGACGTACTTCTCGGTGTCGACCTCGATCTCCTCGCCCAGCGCGCCCAGCAACG
>JACCVC010000088.1 GCA_013698305.1 Chloroflexia bacterium | reverse complement strand
ATCATTGGCGGTGGGATCGTCGGCGTCGAGTTCGCGCAAATCCTGGCGCGGCTGCGAGTGGAGGTGACGCTGATCGGCTCTCGGGGCACTATCCTGCCGCGAGAGGATCCCGAGCTGAGCGAGGCGTTGCTCACGGTGCTGCGGAGCGAAGGGGTGCGCTGGGAGGCGAATACCCGGATCACGCGCGCCGCTCGCCGGGCCGCTGCCAAGGTCGTCATGGGCGAGCGAGCGGATGGTGAGCAGGTGGAGATCGAGGCCGACGAGATCCTGATCGCGACCGGGAGGGCGCCGAACATCGAACGGCTCGGGCTGGATGACGCCGGTATTGCGTTGAGCGGTCGCGGCATCGTGGTCGACGCGACGATGCGCACCACGAACGCGCAGGTGTACGCGGTGGGTGATGTGACTGGCATCTACCCGTTCACGCACGTGGCAGACTACCAGGCACGAATTGCCGAGCATAACCTGCTGGAAGACGGCCCTCCGGTCAAGAGCGACTACCGGGTGGTGCCGTGGGTGACCTTTTGCGATCCGGAGCTGGCCCGGGTCGGGTTGACGGAGGATGAGGCTCGCGCCGGCGCCTATGACGTGGTGACGGCGACCGTGCCGTTCGCTGATCTCCCGCGAGCTATGACAATGGATGAGCGCCATGGCATGGTCCGCCTCGTCGTCGATCGGCAGGACCGGAAGATTCTCGGCGGGCACGCGCTCGGCGCGGGAGCGGGGGAGTTGATCGGGGAGATCGCGGTGGTGATGGAACAGGGGCTACCGGTCGATGCTATCGCCGCCACGATTCACCCGTATCCGACCATGTCCGAGGCCGTCTTCTGGGCGGCCTACCAGATGGTCAACGACGTCTTGACCCCGCCAACGGCGGCGAACACGTAGGGAGCAGACGCCGTGTCTGCCCGGTCTGTCAACAGGTTCGGCCCCTACGAACTCGCGGTTTGCTCCAACGATTCCATCGCGATCCTGAGGGCAATCGTCAGCTCGTCCGCGGTCGGCAACATTGGCCACGCGTGGATGAGATGCGGATGCGCGTGCTGTACGTCAGGGTTGGTGTTGAGCGCAACAACATCGGTGCGAGCATTGGCGAACGTACGTACCGCGATCGCGAACGTCTGGCTGTTTCGTTGCCAGCCGACCGTCATCGCCGTGCCGCCGTCGAACCGTTGCAGGCCTGTCTCCACTTTGGACGACCAGCCCGACTGCACCCGCTCGGTGGCATCCCGCAGCACTCGCTCCTGGGGGCTGAGTGTCTGTACGTCGATGGTTCCCGGTCGGACACCTCCCAATAACCCCCGTTCCATGCCAACCGGCACGTCGGTCAGTTCTGCCATTTGCGCCTTCACCCTCGGGCTGGAGAACAGCCAGTAGCCGAACGCGATCACCCCGACCTGCACCGCGACGATGATGCCGGTCAGCCACGGCACGTCGGAGGTGTACATCTGACGCCAGTCGCCGTTCATGTTGGACGCCAGGTCCAGCAGCGGGTAGAGGATGAAGGCGTTGGCGCCGCTGATGATGGCAAACTGGATTAACAACTCGTTGATCGCCGCCCGGAACGGATTGCGACGCAGGAAGACCAGTCCGAGTGCAATCGCGCACAGCGACAGGTTGACGATCGAACCCGCGGCAGAGATCATGGTGAGCTCGATCTCGGTGAACCCGAACGGAAAGAAGGAGACATACCCCGCGAAGCCATAGTAGCCGAACCCCTCGACCTCGCCGCCGTAGACCCAGATCGCGATGGCGTGGCCGAGCTCGTGAAGCGCCACCGACACCGGCACCAGCACGAAAAAGGCGGCCTCGTCGACCATCTGGCGGTCCTTCAGGCTGAACTTGCGGTCCCAGACCTGCTCCCAGGAGTTGATGGTTCTGACGACGGACCGGATGCCGATCACGGCGTAGATCAGGCTGATTATGACGAACGGGCCAAGCCCCATGGAACCTCCAGACAATCGTGTGTAGCGCCGCGATGATCAGTGCCTACGAGTGGACCCTGGCGTCGGCGGATGGCGAGATTCGGCTACTGGTTGACGGTGCCCGCTGCGGCACCCGGAACTGCACCAAGGCCATGAGCAGGACTATTGTGCCACCCATCGCCACCGAGGTGGGCGCGCCGTACTGGTCG
Organism: Chloroflexia bacterium; assembly: GCA_013698305.1. Taxonomy (GTDB): domain Bacteria; phylum Chloroflexota; class Chloroflexia; order Thermomicrobiales; family UBA6265; genus JACCVC01. The sequence goes on along the minus strand of JACCVC010000088.1, from coordinate 7,342 downwards.
GTGACCCAGCCGGAGATCAATGCGCCGATTGGGATCGAGCCGGCGAAGACAGTCATGTAGACGGCCATCACGCGACCGCGATGGCCGTCGTCGGAGGTGGTCTGCACAGTGGTGTTGGCGGTAGACATGGCATTGCTCACCGAGAAGCCGATCAGCGCCAGCGTGATTGCGCCCATGGCCAGCGCCGCGCCGCTGTTGGCGACCAACGCCAGGGCGATCTCGCTGCCACCCATGACCGCGACACCGGCCAGCATTCGCGTGTGGTTTGGCCCGCGTCCGGAGAAGGCAAGCGACAACGCGCCGATCAGCGATCCCACCCCCATGGCGGAGAAGAGCAGCCCGTAGGCATCGGAGCCGGCGTTGAAGGAGTCCGACGCCAGCACCGGAATCCAGACGTTGAAATTCATTCCGAACGTGCCGACGGTGCCCACCAGAATGATCGTTCGCATGATCTTCGGCGTGGATCGGACATAGGAGAGGCCATCCCGCAACCGCTGGATCGGCGAATCGGTCGACGCGTTGAAGACCGGGGCGATCCTGATCATCGCCAGCCCGGCCAGGACGGCGATATAACTCACGGCGTTGATGCCGAACAGCATGCCGGGTCCGAACAGCGCCAGCAGGATGCCGGCGATGGCGGGTCCGACGATGCGCCCGGTGTTGAACAGCGCCGAGTTGAGCGCGACCGCGTTCATAATCGCGTCCTTGCCCACCAGGTCCGACACGAATGCCTGCCGGGTCGGCATGTCGACGGCGTTGGCCATGCCGAAGATGGTCGCGATCACGTAGACCATCCAGAGCTCGACGACATCAGTGAAGACGAGCGCCGACATCGTCGCAGCCAGGCCCATCATGATGCATTGCGTGACCATCATGATCGTGCGTTTCGGAAACCTGTCGGCGATGATACCGGACGGTATCCCGAACAGCAGCACCGGCAGAAACTGCAGGACGTTCACGAGGCCAAGCTGGAAGGCGCTCGCGCCGAGGACTTCGTAGACAAGCCAGGCCTGTGCGAGCGATTGCATCCAGGTGCCGGTGACCGAGATCAACTGGCCGAACCAGAGCAGACGGTAGTTCCGGTATTCAAACGCGATCAAACCCTTGCGCAAGGCGGGGAACGAGGGGCGTGCAGGGGGAAATTCGGTGGTAGAGCCCGGTTCGGAACTCGGGGGTTTGATTGGCGTGGGGTCAGGCATGCGTTCGATTTCTACAAGGATACGCTCTACGTTTTCTCTGGTGATCAATAACTGACCGAACGGTCAACTCACGCGTTAAGTATCGCACGCTCCTCGAAGCCCGTCAGCACGGTAGCCACCATCGGTGTGTCCTGGTCCCGCGTCAGGATTATCAGAGGGTCGGTCGCGCCAACGGTGTTCAGGGGAGACTGGTTATCCCGCGGAACATGTTATGTGCCTGAAACGCGTTTGCCTGTATCCTTGCAAGCAAATCTGTTCCGCGGTTGATGGAATAAGGAGAGGAGCGGTTGTGCGGAAAGCGAAAGACGACAGGGATGGACGTAGCGTTGCCATTCCGCCATCTCGTCAACTCTCCGCCGGACTGGCAGGATGTGTACGTACAATCGCCAGGCGCTGCGGTGGGCGACCATATCGCGCGGAGTTGAATTGAATGTCTCGGGACTCAGGCAATGACAGTCCGCGTCAGCCGCGCCAACCTTCGGAATCTGATCGAAGAGCTCAGCCAGGTAGTGGCCAACAGTCCACGTTTGGGTCGTTCGTGTCCAGCTCGATCCGTCGTTCCGCCGATCGGTTCCGTGGCGGCAGTGGCACGCCCCCACCGGCGCCCGATACGCCAGATGGAGACTCCCCGGCAACCCCCGGAGAATCCCCCCGACCTCGCAGGACGCCACGAAGCTCAGAAACGTCGTCGACGACATCGGCTGGCGCGTCGCGTAGCGCGCGGTCCCGACACTATGTCCCACGTGCTGAGCGCGGCGTTGCACGAGTTGAAGATCCCGCCGACGACCACCGCCCGAGCACCGACGTGTGGATGCAGGAGTTCGTCGCGCGGGCGGGCTCTCCTCAACGAGCGGCGGGATTCGCGATCGGGTTGATCGCCGTGGTGATCCTCTTGATTGCCCTGCTGGTGTCGCTGCTTGGCGGTGACGACAACAGTGGAGCGGACATCCCAGCCACCGAGACGCCCGCCGGCTCGATCCTGATCCCGACCGGACTCGGCACCCCAGGCGCCAGCACACCCGTGGGCGACGACACGACGGGCGCGCCGACGACTGCCCCAACGACCTCCACCGGCCCCGATCGGGATGCCCTGGTCACCCCGACCGTGGGTTCGGACAATGTCCTGGATCAAATCGGACAACCTACCCCCGACGAGGGCGCTTCGACCGGACCGCCGACTGCCTCTTGCTCCCACGCCTGCTTGGTGCGGATCGCGAACGTGCCCAACGCACTGCAAATGCTCGTCCAAAACGGAGTACGGTCATCCTACGCGGGTGATGCCTGGTTGTGGGCTATCGCGGAACCATCCGAAGTCGCGAGTATCTCTTCGATGACAAACACGGAAGTGATCCGGGAAAGCAGCGAAACCCTCGCGCTGTACATGGTGACGGTGCCTGAAGGCGTGGCGGAGCAGGGCGCCGTGCAGGCATTCGGCACGGTGCTGGACTCGGTCGATAATCACCGTCTGGTGGAGGTCAGCAAGGCGCCTCCCAACGTCAGGGTGGTAGTCGACACCGGATTGATCGTGGAAAAGGTGGCGCCAGCGCCACCTTCCGCTTTTGGAGGGCAAGAGGATCGGCAAACATTGGAGCAGGCTGGTGTCGGAACATTGATCGCCGGCGTAGACGACAGCAGAATCGCCGCGGCGATTCAGGAACTGCAGGGGATCGGTTCCACCGACGGTACCGGAGTAGGGACGAGGTACTACACGACGCCAGGGAATCAACTCGCGGCTGACATGCTGTTCACGTCCCTCGAGTCCTATGGCATGAACGTCTGGTACGAGGATTTTGTCACGCCGGAGGGGTTGCTGCTGGTCAACGTGATTGGGGAGATAGCTGGCACTGACCCGAGTCGAATCTACGGAGTGATGGCGCACTTTGACTCGACATCTGACGTGCCGACATCCTCGGCGCCAGGGGCAGACGACAATGCGTCGGGGGTTGCGGCCACGCTGGAGATCTCTCGCATTTTGGCGCCGCATGACCTCAGGTACTCTTACCGGGCCGCCTTCATCAACGCTGAGGAAGTGGGGATATTGGGTGCGGAAGCGTTCGCCAGTGAGGCGATTGCGGAAGGCGTGCCGTGGGAGGGCATCTTCAATCTCGATTCGGTCGGGTCGTCACGCAATGGCAACCAGATCGTCCTCAATGCCACCGGCGAATCGGTGTGGATGGAAGATCTCATCGTCCGTGTCAATGATGGATACGACCTTGGCCTGCCACTTACTGTGTTTCAGGAGCCCGAGATCGTGGCCGATGACACCAGGCTGCGGGACCAGGGGGTTGAGTCGGTGTTGGTCGCCCGTGAGTTGTACGGTTGGAGCCCGATCCACCATACGGAAAACGATCTCTACGCGAACGTCTCTCTCCAGCACGTTGAAGATGCGACCGAACTGATTCTGCTCACCGTGGCGTCGCTGCTGCAGTAGGCAGGTGTTGCCAGTCATACCGATTCCGGATGATCAGCCGCTGCTCCACGTGTTGGGTCGCGTAGTGGCTGATCCTGTATCAGCCCGTCGGCGCGACGACAACGGCGCGGGCAGGCACGGGGACTGCCCCTGCGTCGTTTGCCTGCGATTCATCCGGATTTCCCATCAACTAAGGGTATCTTCCTGTGACGCCTTGAGTTGCTCCACCACCTTGCGGACCTCCTGCGACTGCTTCCGGTCCACCACCAGCAGCGCGTCCTCGGTGTCGACGACGATGATGTTGTCGAGCCCGACCATCGCCACCATCCTCCCGGTTTCCGACCAGATCACGCTGTTGGTCGTCTCGATCTTCAGCAGGTTTCCCCGCACCGAGTTGCCGAGCCCATCCTGCTCGATCAGCTCACCAAGCCCGTTCCAGTCGCCAACATCCGACCAGCCAAACTCGGCGGGAATCACCGCGACCCGGCGAGCATGCTCCATGACGCCCTGATCGATCGTGATCTCGGGCAGGGTCGACCAGGTCTGGGCGGTGACTCGCTCCTGATCGCGGGATTCCCACGCCTCGGCGATCTGACGGACACCCTCATGGATGTCGGGCTGGAGTCGCTTGAGCTCCGCCTTGAGGGCGCTTACCCGCCAGACGAACATGCCCGCGTTCCAGAGGAACCTGCCGGACTCGACAAATTCTGTCGCCCGGTCCAGATCAGGCTTTTCGATGAACCGGGCAGCACGGTAGGCGACATCGTCGCCGTGAGTCAGGATGACCTCGTCGGTGCGCTCGATATACCCGTAGCTGGTCGCCGGCTTGGTCGGGGTGATGCCGATGGTCACCAGGTCGCCGCGTCGCGCCGTTCTGATCGCGGCGCGAACAACTCGCGTGAAGGTTTCAGTGTCAACGATGTCATGGTCGGCGGCGAAACTGCCCATGATCGCCCGCGGATCGACGCGATGGATCAATGCCGACGCGAGCGCCAGTGCCGGCCCCGTGCCGATGGGCGAGGGCTCGACGATGATGTTGGCGGAAGGCAAGGTTGGAAGCTGCCGGGCGATGGCGGCGGCGTGGGCGGGTCCGCAGACCACCAGAATGCGCTCGGGTTCGGTGAGTTCGGTGAGGCGGGTAAAGGTCTGTTGCAGCATTGATTCGCGACCGAGCAGCGGCAACAGGAACTTGGGACGCGCCGACCGGCTCAGCGGCCAGAGGCGGGTGCCCGAGCCGCCGGCAGGAATCACCGCCCAGAAGTTCGAGGAGGCCGCGCGGTTGGGTTTTCCTGATGCCACACTCACGATTCGCTCCCTGATAGCCTGAGTCGAGGTTGGAGCAAGTATAGTCTTGTCATGATGTTCCGACCTCAGTTGATGACGAATCGCGCAACGCGGAGGCAAAGACTCGATGGCCGATAAGCTTGGTGAGCGCGTTTCGGTTGTCGAACCGGTGTTGGCGGAGATGCCGTGGGGTGGGCGCAGGCTCCGAGAATACAGATTCTCCTTGCCCAATAACGTTCGCATAGGGGAGGCGCTCGTCACGTCTGACGCCGCCGGGATAACCTCCGGCTTTGCGACCGGCAAGACGTTGGGTGAGGTCGTCGGTGGTGATCCTGATGCATGCCTCGGGCGCATTGCCCGCGCCGTCGTGGGCGGACGGATGATCTTTCCGCTGCTGGTGAAGCTGCTCGACGCCACCGCCAACCTTTCGATCCAGGTGCATCCGGATGATGAGCTGGCGGCATCCCGCGACCAGCTGGGAAAGACTGAGGCGTGGCACGTGCTGGTGGCGGAGCCGGGGTCGTGGCTGTACGCCGGGTTGCGGGACGGTGTTCCGGTCGAGGCGTTTTTGGAGGCCGCGGCGCGGATGGACGGCTCGTCGGCCAGTCTGCTGCGGCGGATTTCGGCGCAGCCCGGCACGACCATGCTATTGCCAGCCGGCACCGTCCACGCGCTCGGCGCGGGGGTGATGGTGTATGAGATTCAGCAGCCATCGGACCTGACCTTTCGGCTCGACGACTGGGGCAGGGTGGACTCACACGGGAATCCGCGGGAAATGCACCGAGAGGCTGGCGCCGAGGCGCTCCGGGCGGAGCTGAGACCGGAGCTGATCGTGCCCGTGGAACTGCCCTCCAATGAGGGAAGACGGCACCTGTTCGCTGCTTGCGAGAAGTTCGCGCTGGAGCGGATCGCTCTTCCGGGCGGAGGTCGCTATCCGATTCCGCAAGGCGAAGGTCCTCAGGTTGTGACGTTGCTGTCAGGCTCGGGGCAACTGTGCGATCAGTTATTGAGCATAGGGCAGTCCGGCGTGGTCTGGCCAGCCTCGTCGCCCGTCACGCTAGAGGTATCGGCGCCAACGGTTGCGCTGCGAGCATGGGTTCCCGACTTGCCGGACGAGATGCGAGCGTTGGCGTCCACTTCTGGTGTGGACGCGAGCGCTCTGGGCCGACTTTCCGGGCCATTGGCGGATATTCGACAGGCCCTGGGAACCTTGACGTAGGGACCGACACAAGGTCGGCCCCTATGTGTTTATTTACATCTTGGGAGAAAGGAAAAGCGGGTGGTATCTCTGCTGGAACGATACGAAGGTGCATTGCTCGGATTGGCGTGCGGCGATGCCCTCGGCGGCGCGGTCGAGTTCTTCTCCCGCTCCGCCATCAAGCGACAGTATCCCGATGGCGTGCGGGAGATCGTCGGGGGAGGCCCGCACGGGTTGCGAGTTGGCGAGGCGACCGACGACACGGCGATGACGTTGGCGATCGCGCGGGCGTGCGGTCCGGAAGGGATCGACCTCGACGCTGTCGTCAACAACTTCGTCGCGTGGTACCGCTCCGATCCCAAGGACATCGGCATCACTACCAGTCGGGCGCTAGCCAAGCTCGCGGCCGGCGTGCCATGGAGCGAGATCGGCGACAAGCTGACCCACGAAACCCCTGGCAAGCTGGCGGGCAACGGGGCGGTGATGCGGACCGCGCCGGTTGCGTTGCGATTTCGGCACGATCGGGATGCGATGCAGCGGGTCAGCATCGACACCGCCCGGATGACGCATCCCGATCCGATGGCGACCTGGGGTGCAGTCGCGCTCAACCAGGCCATCGTGCATCTGCTCGATGGCGGCGATGTCGCGACCGCGCGAGGGGCCGCCATCGCGGACGTGGACAACGACTCGGTGGTTGCGGTGATCAACGGCGCTATCGAGCGTGACTATGCGGATGTCGCGTCAGATGGATTCGTGTTGCACACGCTTGGTGCGGCGTTCTGGTGCCTGGCGCATCGTGACACGGCCGAGGAAGCGGTTGTGACTGCGGTCAGCATGGGCGATGACTGCGACACCACCGGCGCGGTGACCGGGGCGCTCGCCGGCGCGTTGTACGGCGCCTCAGCCATACCTGAAAGATGGTTGCGTGTGCTTGAGCCGCGGGACGAGTTGCTTGAGCTGGCCAGGAACCTGCACAAGTGGAGCGAAGCCGATGCGTCGTCGTCGATAGCGCAATAGGCAAACGGAATGATTCACCAGGGGTGCGATTCACCTTCGGGGACGGAATGAACAGGTGTCTGTTCTCCACGCCCAGCCTCGTCTGATACGGAATGCGGCGGCGTCGTGGCCGACCCCGCGTCGCGCCGGACCTTGTGTCCGGTGTCCATGGCGCTTCGGGGTCCATCGGGCATGAAGTCCGACGCGACCTTCCGGTCGCTCCACGAGCCGAGTGCCACTGCTCACCCGCACGTC
>JACCVC010000076.1 GCA_013698305.1 Chloroflexia bacterium | reverse complement strand
TGACGACGCATTATATGGAAGAGGCCGAGGTGTTGTGCGACCGGATCGCGGTGATGGACAGCGGGCGGATCATCGCCTGCGACACGCCAAGCGGCCTGATCCGCATGCTCGATCTCGACGCGGTGGTGAGCGGCACGCTGGCTCCCGAAGAAGGCCGCGAGGCGATATCGCTCACCAAGGCGGAGCTCGCCGCGCTGCCGGCGGTGGAGCACGCGACCCTGGACCCGGGCGAGCAGCACCGGGTGACGCTGCGCAGCCGGGACGTCCAGGCGACGATCGTCGGGTTTCTTGAGCTTGCCGCCTCGCACCGGCTCCGGATCAACGACCTGGCCAGCACCCGCGCTTCGCTGGAGGACGTCTTTCTCCAGCTCACCGGCCGGGAGTTCGCATCGAAGGATGACGCGAGCGACGCCGATCCCCAACAACGGAGCTGACGCCCCATGCAATCGTTCCTCTCCATGCTCGTCGCCAACCTGCGGATGACCGTGCGCAACCGGCAGGCGATCTTCTGGAACCTCGCCTTCCCGGCGCTGTTCATCCTGATCTTCGGGGCGGTGTTCGACACCGACCAGCTCGGCTCCTACAACATCGGCGTCAGTGGCAGCGAACACGAGTATCGTACCCGCTTCGTGGACGCGCTCGACGGCAACGAAGCATTCACCATCCACCAGGGCGATCCCGACAGCGTGACGGGCCAATTGGCGGAAGGCGATCTCGACGTCGCGCTGATCTTCGGCGAGGCCGAGGGGAACGGACCGGTACCGGTGCGGCTGGTCTCCAGCGCGTCGCAATCCCCGGATACGCTCACCGCCACGGAGGTGGTGCGCGGGGTGCTGCTGTCGGTCACCGGCGCGGCGGCACAGGTCGACATCACCACCGATTCGATCAGCACCGACGATGTCTCGTTCATCGATTTCTTCGTGCCCGGCATCGTCGGCATGAGCCTGATGAACAGCGGCATCATCGGTCTCGCCACAACCTTTGTCGCCTACCGGGAGCGGGGCATCCTGCGCCGGATCAAGGTGACGCCGTTCCCGTTGTGGAAGTTCACGCTGGCCCGGATCACCTCGAACCTGGTGGTGGCGATGCTGACCTCGGCGATCCTGATCGGCATGGGCGTGCTGGTGTGGGGGATGGAGCCGACGGGCAGCCCGCTGTTGATCGGACTGACGATCCTGGTGGGCGGGCTGGCGTTCCTGGCGATCGGCTTCCTGATCGCGGCGGTGTCGCGCAACGTCGAGGTCGCGGCGAGCTATGCGAACCTGATCACCTTCCCGATGCTGTTCCTCTCCGGCGTCTTCTTCCCGCTGTCGACGCTGCCGGAGTGGCTGTCGGCGATCACGCAGTTCTTCCCGCTGCGGTACCTGATCGACGCGCTGCGGGATGTGATGAACGAGGGCGATGGGATCACCGCGATCTGGAGCGACCTGGTGGTGCTGACGGGCTGGTTCCTGGTGGCGATGCTGCTGGCGGTGCGCTTCTTCCGCTGGGACGAGGCGCCGAAGTAGGGGACCACGGGGAAGGCTGCCAACGCAAACAACGTGGCAGTGGCAGCCTTCTCTGATTTCGGCGCAACGACGGCTCTTTCAAGGCTGCCAACGGTCTGCTGAAACCTGACAGCCTTGAGAAGGTTGCCAGGTTTCGTGTATAGGTGACTATTGGCAACCTTCGGTGAATGCTGCGAACGTTCGGCTTCAAAGCGATACAATAAACGTGTCGCAGACACTTTCAATGCCACAGGAACGACTGTTTCTTTCCAAGGCGAGGTGAAGATTGGACTCTCAGGATTCGAGTGACATACTGCTTGTCAATAGCGTGGCCTCAGGTTAAGCTGTGCGAACAAATGTTCTTCCCCTCTCCGTGCACTCTCGTCTCAGAGGCTTTGGGCCATGACGTCGTTCAAGACAAATGTTGAATCCGAGGTTCTGGTCTGGGCTCGCACGAGTGTCAAGCTCTCGCAAGAGGATGCCGCGCGCAAATTGGGGGTCAGCATCAGCACGCTCGAAAAATGGGAAGCCGGGGAGGCATCACCCACCTTTATCCAGTTGCGGAAGATGGCCGAGGTTTACAAACGACCACTTGCGGTGCTCTATCTGCGCCGGCCACCAGCTGATTTCGATCCGATCAAGAGCTTTCGGCGGCTGGTGCGAGCGGTCGATTTCGAACTGGACTATGCGCTGACCACAAATCTTGAGCGAGTGAGCAGACAGCAGGATATCCTGCTTGACCTGCTCGGCGAGGACGCGCGGGAGATTCGCGCCTCGTTCCCAGACGTAAGCGTTGGCGATGATGCGGAGAGTACTGGAGCGAGATTCGCCGCATGGATCGGGCTGGATATCCATGACCAGCGGCGTTGGGCTCGTACTGGGGCGCTGGCGAGAGAACTCACAAAGCTGATCGAGCGAAAAGGCATCCTGATCACGCAGGTGCAAAGGATCGATCCTGGTGTGATGCGCGGATGCGCGTTGACCGATCACCCGATTCCCGCGATCGTCGTGAACGGTGCGGACGCCCCCAGCGCCAAGTCATTCACCCTCATTCATGAGCTGGTGCATATCCTTCTCCGAACCTCCGATTCCGCTGACATCGTTCCGTTGACCGGCACATGGGGTGACTACGACGCGACGGAGAAATTCTGCAATCTGGTGGCGGCGACAACGCTCCTCCCTCGTGAATACTTCCGCCAATCGGTCACGCGTGTGCGACGCCATGGAAGCGCTCCTGTTGCCGAAGAAGAGCTGCGAACAATCGCCGCGGAGTTCGGCGTGAGCAGTCAGGCGGCGTTGATTCGCATGATTGGTCTGGGGCTGGAAAGCTGGGAAACCTACCGGATGTTCGACTGGCGGCATGCCGAACACGAGTCAACGGCAACTGAGCCTGAGGGTGAAGAGCGAACGGACCTGCCGCTCTACTACCCGTTGAAGGTTCGCGATCTCGGCCGGTTATTTATCGAAGAAGTGCGATCTGCTTACGATCGTCATGACATTGGCAGTTCTGAGCTGGTGGACTACCTCGACGTGAAGTGGGAGAACATCCCCAAGCTTATGAAGCAGGCAGGGCTGCCTTCATGACGGGGCAGCCCAAATACTGCATCGATACCAACAGCCTGATGGACTGTCGACTTCGGTACTACCCACCGGACGTTTTTGAGACCGTCTGGGAGCAAATGGAACGGCTCTTCGAGGAGGGTACTCTAATCTCTCACGAGGAGGTCTTGCGGGAGATCACCCGAAAATCGGATGAGCTCGCAGCCTGGGCAAAGGAACGTACAGATTACTTCGTCCCGTTCAACGCAGAACAGGAACTCGTGCTGATCGACATACTGGATCGGTTCGAACGTCTGGTCATGACAGGAAAGCGTAAAAACGCGGCGGATCCATTCCTGGTAGCTCTTGCTTCGACGACCAACACAATTCTGATCACGCAGGAAAAGAGCGGGAGTCAGAACAAGCCCAAGATTCCCGATGTTTGTGCCGCATTCGGGGTGATGCCGATGCCTCTGCTGGACATGTTCAGAAGGGAAGGCTTCAGGTTCTAGCGCGCGGCATGCAGGCGAAGGAACACGGCTTGACGACAAAGAGACAACGACTGGAACAAACGTGGATCGGCAAGGACCACCGTCCAAGGTTGGAGCCGCGCATCCTGCTGAAGGACCCAGAGCTGTCCCACCACGCAGAGCACCGCGTCTCGGACGACGACATCTTCGACAACCGGCTGGCGCTGAAGGCGCTGGAGTTGGAGTTCGCCGGCAAGGTCAAGTGCCTCTTTGCTTATCCTCCGTATGACACTGGCGATATGTTCGAACCAAGCGTAGGAGCAAGATGAACGATACAGCCGTACATTCAAAGCGAGCCGCTGCCGTCGAGTGGTGCGAAGCCGCCACGACGCATTCCAGAGAATCCGGTGGCAAGCCGTGGGTCTATGCGCTCGTTCCACACGACGCGATCTTCGAGAACCAAACACTCAACTATCTTCTGCAACTCTACAGTGCATAAAGGAGACACCGCTCCAGTCATATCGGCTATCCAAAGATGACATCATGTGGCCAACATCCCCCCTATACCCGAACCGTGGCCATCTGGGCAGCCTGACGCTCAGGTGGCCACGTTTTCGCCGGCCCGCCTGGAAACCTGGCCACCTGGAGAAATCCCCGCCATTCCGGACAGAACGCCCCCATCGAGACCCCAGATGGCCACTGGCCAGGTTGTTCCGTTGGCCACCTGGGCGCACTCAGTCGACACGGCGGGTTAGGAAGGCGAGGAACCAGGCGGCGAGGCAACGCGTTACCATTGCGAGACTGTTGCCCAGATCGAAAGCTGACGCGCATGATCCGTCAGAAAGGCCTCCGCCCATGCCCCTCCGTCCCGCCCACCGCCCGATGCCGCTGGTCGCCATCGCCGCCCTCCTGCTGGTGGTGGCGCTGGCGCAGGTGTGGCCGGGCACGGGCCTCGCCGATCACGAGAGCACCAACGACCTGACCTTCGCGCCGGTGGAGGACTCCCCGTCGCCGGACGGGGCGGGCGAGGGGATGATCGACTATCACGGCGGCGGCGAGCCCGACACGCTCTGGACCGCGACGTTCCAATTCACAAACCTCGAGCCGGAGCAAGCGTACGCCGTCGTGGTGCAGGGTCGCTTCGGCGAGGACGGGACCGATGCGGCAATGGCGTTCACGCCGATCTGCGACTTCGAGACCGACGCCAGCAGCGACGGTGGGTGCTGGTACTACTTCGTGGGCCTGCGGCGTCTCGCGGTGATGGAGCTCCGCGTCGGCGATGCGGATGGCAAGGCCGTGCTCCGGGCGACGGTGAGCGAGGACGGACCCGGCTCCCT
>JACCVC010000055.1 GCA_013698305.1 Chloroflexia bacterium | reverse complement strand
GATGGCAACATCGTGATCAGCCGTGGGCAGCCAGGCCTGTGGTCGATTCCGGTCAATGCCCAGAATTCGGAGTCCGCGTTCAGGTGGCTTGAGTGGTGGAACACCATCCCGGGCATCACCCTCGGCTCACTTGGCATCCTTGACCATGACTACATGCTTACCGATGGGGTGTACGAGTTGACGCCGACAGGCGAGGAGCATGGCATGGACCATGGCCAGCCGACGCCCTACAATTCAAACTGGGAGAATCCGATCGGCACGCTGCCGGGCCTCGAAGATGCGCAGGCCATCACGACGCAATACGCATATCTGGAAGTGCTCGGCCTTGAGTGGGGACCGGAGGTGCAGCCGATCCTGGACGAGTTCATCATCCAGGCGATCCTGGGAGACATCTCCCCGGAGGATGCCGTCACCGGCATGCAGGAGCAGCTCCTTAGCAACGGCCTGATCGATTAGATTCGCGGAATGACCTCGCGTAGGGACCGACCCTGTGTCGGTCCGCACCCACACGCCAGGTCATTCTGAAGGCGAAATCCGCTACCGGGGCCCCGCGAATGTTTGGCAGCACCCTCCGCCAGATGAAGATTCACTCGACGCTGTACCTGATGATGATTCCGGTCATCGCGTACTTCGCCGTGTTCGTCTACTACCCGCTTTACGAAGGAGTTGTCGCCAGCTTCCAGGAGTTCAATCTCCTCGGGGCGCGGCCCTACATCGGCTGGGAAAACTACACCACCGCCTGGAACGACCCGCCCTTCTGGCAGGTAGTGCGCAACACGCTTCTGATCGGCGGCGGCACGCTGATCGTCGGCTTCCTGCCGCCCGTCATCGTCGCGCTCTCGCTCAACGAGCTTCGCCTGATCCTGTTCAAGAAATTCACCCAGACCGTCGTCTACCTCCCTCACCTCTTCTCCTGGGTGGTGATCGGCGGCATCTGGATCTACGTGCTCTCACCCCGCGGCGGTCTGGTCAACGAGTTCCTGGCGCTGATCGATGTCGGGCCGGTGCGCTTCCTGACCGACACCACCTGGGCGAGAGTCCTGATGATCGTGCTGCCGGTCTGGAATGACATGGGTTTTGCGGCTATTATCTACCTCGCCTCGATCGCGTCGATCAGCCCGACCCTCTATGAAGCCGCCCGCATCGACGGCGCCAGCCGCTTCCAGCAGATCTACCAGATCACGATTCCGCTTCTTGTTCCGACCATGAAGGTCGTGCTGATGCTGAACGTGCTGGGCCTGTTGCGAATATTCGACCAGATCTATGTGATGCGCAACGGCGTGGTCCAGCGCCATATCGACGTGATCATGACCTATGTCTACGACACCGGCATCCAGCAATATGAAGTCGGATACGCCAGCGCGATCTCCGTCATGGTGCTGGTCGCGACGCTGGTGCTGACCGCCATCGTCTGGCGCGTCACCGGATTCGGCAGGGAGAACTGAGATGGCGGTACCAACCGAGGCAACCGCCGACCGTAGCGACGCCGGAAGGTTGACCGACGCCGAACGGGGATCGGCAGAGCGGTCATTCGGCGTCCTCAACATCGTCTTCATGACGCTGCTCGCGGCGGTAATGATCATTCCGTTCATCAATGTGCTTGCGGTCGCCTTTTCCTCCAACCTCACCTCGATCGATGCCGGCATCAAGCTCTGGCCGTCAGAGTGGAGCGTCGAGGGCTTCCGCACCGTCTGGGTCAACGTCGGCCTGCAGCAGGCGTTCATCAACAGCGTGATCGTCACCACGATCGGCACGTTCTTTCACGTTCTGCTGGCGGCGTTCGCTGGCTTTGTGCTGATCCAGCGCAACCTGCCGGGCAAGCGACTCATGATCCTTTTCATCATCGTGACGATGGCGATCCCCGGCGAACTGATCATGATCCCGTTGTTTATCGTCAACCGGACGCTCGGTTTGCTGGATACCTTGACCGCTCTCGTCTTCTCGGGGCTGATCTCGGGATTCAGCATCCTGCTCCTGCGTAATTTCTTTCTATCTGTGCCCTACGATCTGTGGGAGTCGGCCAAGATCGACGGCGCTGGAGACTTTCACATCTTCCGCAGCATCTACCTGCCACTGAGCCAGGCGGGTCTGGCGACGGTGGGACTGTTCGAGCTTGTCGGACGATGGAACCAGTTCCTGCCGGTCGTCCTCTACATCAGCGACACCAGCAAGTACACGCTTCAGGTCGCCTTGCAATCACTCGTGCAGCCAGAGATGGCAACGTCCGGCACCTCCATGGTCACGCCCAACGTGCAGATGGCGGGCATCGTAATCGCGATCCTGCCATTGATCGCGCTCTACCCATTCATGCAGCGGTATTTCGTGCAGGGCATCACGCTCGGCTCGGTCAAGGAATGAGCGATTTTCTCCTACCTGACCGCAAACCTGACATCACGCTGCGGGGTGAATTCACCACCGGGCAGGAAGCAACGCTGGAACACATCCCGTTCGATATTCCGGACGGCGTCGACCAGTTCCTGATCGACATCACCTATAACGACCGGATCGGATCGTCGCCCATGGAACGTGGCGGCAACACGCTCGACGTCGGTCTGTTCGACCAGCAGGGGATCGAGAGTCGCTCCCCCGGATTCCGCGGCTGGAGCGGCAGCGTCCAGACCAGGATCGCGATCGGCGCGGATTGGTCGAGTCCGCCCTATCGCGCTGGCCGCCCCGAGGCGGGGACGTGGAACCTCCTGCTCGGACCGTACAAGATCGGGCCCAACGGTCTGCGGTGGCAGGCGTCGATCTGGCTCAATCCCGGCATTGCCACGCCAGAGCCACAGCCGGTCCCGGACGTAGCCACCTTGTATCGTCCAGACCTGCCTCCCGCCGCCGAGCCGAACTGGTATCGCGGCGATCTCCACATGCACACGATCTACTCCGACGGCACCGGCACTCCCCTTGACGTCGCCGTGGCCGCGGTCGAAACCGGTCTCGATTTCTTCGCTATCACCGATCACAACCGCGCCCAATCGCCAACCGGCATGGTGCCACAGGGCGACGGCTGGCCGGTGTTCGTGCCC
>JACCVC010000052.1 GCA_013698305.1 Chloroflexia bacterium | reverse complement strand
AATCGCGGAGGCGATCTCCGGCCAGAAGCGCGACTCGGGGTCAATGACGTCGAAGTGATCGGCGCCGGGGAGCGTGAGTAGTGACGCGGTTGCGCCCAGGCGCGTGGCGGTGACGTGATACGCCACGCTCATCCGCATCGGCACGTTCTCGTCCTCGCTTCCATGCACGATCAGATGCGGCACGGTCGATGGCAACAGCGCGATCGGTGACGCCGCTCCGTAGCGGTCCGGCACGTCATCCGGGGTGCCTCCCAGGAAGTTGGCGACCGCGCCATTGCCCAGGTTTTCAATCCAGGCTTGCCGGAGGTCGAGCACGCCGGCCAATGGCACAGCAGCCTTGAATGGCAACGGCTCCGCCCGGATCGGGCTGTCAGCAGGCACGTTCTTCATGCTGGCGAGCCAACTCGCGAGGTGTCCCCCAGCGGAATGGCCAAGGACGATGACTCGCTTCGGGTCGATCCCCAGCTCGGAGGCGTGGTCGAACAGGTAGCGTGACGCCGTGGTGACGTCGCGGAAGGTTCCGGGCCAGCCGCCTTCCCGATCTCCCGCCCGCCGGTACTCGATGTTCCAGGTGGCGAGTCCCTGCCCGGTCAACGCGGCGCAGAGGTGGCCGAGGTGTTCGAGGTCGTAGGTGTTGCGCCAGAACCCGCCATGGACGGCGATGACGCAAGGACGCGGGCCATCCTCGTCGGGTATCCGCAGGTCCGCGAACCGCAAGTCGCCATCGCCGTAGCGAATTCGCTCGTCGGCGGGCGAAGGGACACGATCAAGCACTGATTGGGTCAAGATTCCCTCATTCCTGACTAGCGGTTGGCCACGCAGCCATACATCGGACAGGCGCAGCCGGATCAACAGTCGGTTCGCAGATGTCCTGCCGCAGATGTTTCAACTGGACCATCGCCCTCTCGACCAGGGCGCGGTTGGCGGGGGCGTTGAGCCAGCGTCCGACGCCAGAGGGATGGGGCAGCGGTATCACCGGTACCGGGCCGTAACCCAGATCGACGGTCTGGATCGACCCGACCAGACCCTTGAGTGTCAGCGACTTTGCCTCCGGAAGAATTGCATCGATCGCCAGCCGACCGAGCGCGACGACCAGGCGCGGCTGCACCAGGCGGATTTCGGCATCCAGGTGCGAACGGCAGAGCGCTCGCTCCCTGGCCGACGGCACGCGATCCCCGGAACCGGATATCGCCTTGCCGGGAAAGCATTTGGTGAGGCTGGTGAAGTACCAGTCGTCGAGAAAGCGCTCGGGATCGAACCCCGCTGTCGCGAACCACTTCCTGAGCAGCGTGCCGGACGCGCCTGACCACGGAACGCCGGAGAGATGCGCGCGTGGACCTGGAGCCTGGCCGACGATCAGGTTGCGGTTTCCGGCGCGTCCCCGGAAGATCGGGTTTGCCACTGGCAGATGCCCTGCCTCGACGCATCGCGTGCAGGAGCGAATGTGGCACTGTAACCTGTTTAGCTGTTGGTCCCGGTTCATGACGCCTGTTCCGATTGATGCCGTCAATTGCTGCTGACGCTGGTTTGCTGCTGTTGCGGCATGGCATTGCTCATGCTACCCGAAGATCAACAAGCGCAATGTTGGGGCGATCTGGAAGAGGCAGCCATGCCTATGCCTTCGATTTCCATGACAGGTCGCACTTCGATACAGCCAAGGCGAGCCGGTGGCATTCTCGAGGCGAGCCGGATCGCGTCGTTGAGGTCCCGGGCGTCGATCAGGTAAAAGCCGCCCAGTTGCTCCTTCGTCTCGGCGAAGGGACCGTCGGTGATCGACATTATGCCGTTCCGGACGCGGATCGTCGCCGCCGACTCGACGGATTGCAGGGGAGACGAGGCGATGTGATGACCGCCCTCGCGGAACTCTTCGCGGCAATCAAACACGTCGCGCATGATCGCGTCGTACTCGCTTCGCGGCAGGGCGTCGACTTTCCCTTTGTCGTGATACACCAGGCACAGGTACTTCATGCTCACCTCCGTGTCGTTGCGGGATCGCGGTAACACTGGATAGTCGAGTGGAGGTGAGCGAAATCGACAGGACCGCCAGAAACGGGACCGGATCATTATCGAGACGTCGGGCACTATCGATCCGACGCTACCTGACCCAGGACTCGGCACGAGACATGGTTACGTGGCGTCCGTTGGGAGGTTTGGCAGCTCGACGATGGGGCGGACTTCTATGGTGCCCCACGCCGCGCCGGGTATTCGCTCGGCGATGCCGATCGCCTCGTCGAGATCGGTGGCGTCAATCACATAGTAGCCACCGAGTTGCTCGCGGGTCTCCGCGAACGGTCCATCGGTCACCATCCGCTTGCCGGAGCGCACCCGGACGCTGGTCGCGGTCGAGACACTGTGAAGCGGGCTGGCGCCCAGGTATTGCCCGCTCGCCTTGAGGTCGTGGGCGAGCTGACTGGACTTGCCGTAGCAGGCCTCGCGCTCGTTATCGTCAATGGCATCCTCGGCGCCGTAGATCAGCAGCATGTATTTCATGTGAGTTACTCCGTGACAATGTCAATGAACGACTATTGTGCGCGCTCCGCGCACGCCGGGCGGACGACTCCTTCGGAGGTCCGCCCCTACGGTGGCGGCATCTTGCCAATCGCCCTAACCACCGGACATCGCGCCGACGATCCAGTAGGGCTCCTTGCCAGCGGCGACCTCGTCGGGGAGCGGGGCGTCCGGCTCCTCGTGGGACAGGTCCCGCTCGCAGGCGAAGAACCGCACCATCGGGCGGCGTTGCTGGGTGACGTGGTCGCGGATCGTACCGCGCAGCATGGGGTAGGACGTCTCCAGCGCGTCGAGGACCGTTCGTTGCGTGACTGGCTCTGGGACGTCGACCTCGACATCCCGCATGACGTTGGCAAGCGTTCGCAGGTGGGCCGGCAGGATGACCTTGATCATGACAACGTCTGCACTTCTACCGACATCACCGCCGGAAGGTCCCGGACGATCGGCGCCCAGTTGTCACCGGAGTCGGAAGACGCGTAGACCTGACCACCGGTGGTGCCGAAGTAGACGCCACACGAATCGAGCGTGTCGACCGCCATCGCGTCGCGCAGCACATTGACGTAGCAGTCCTCCTGCGGCAGGCCATTGGTGAGCGCTTCCCACTCGTCGCCTCCCGTCCGGCTGCGGTAGACCCGCAGCTTTCCGTCGGGCGGGAAATGCTCGGAGTCGCTCTTGATCGGCACGACGTAGATCGTCTCCGGCTCATGGGCGTGGACCTCGATCGGGAAGCCGAAGTCGCTGGGCAGGTTGCCGCTGACCTCGCGCCAGTTGTCGCCACCGTCGTCGGTGCGCATCACGTCCCAGTGCTTCTGCATGAACAGCACGTCGGGTCGGGAGGGGTGCATGGCGAGGTTGTGGACGCAGTGACCGACCTCGGCATCGGAGTCGGGAAGCTCCCACTCGGATTTCAATCCATGATTGATCGGCGTCCAGTTCTGGCCGCCATCGTCGCTGCGGAAGCTGCCCGCCGCCGAAATCGCCACGAACAGGCGATTCTCGTCCGTCGGGTCGATGATGATCGTGTGCAGGCACAAGCCGCCCGCGCCTGGCTGCCAGAGGTGGCCGGAGGAGTGCTCGCGCAATCCGGACAGTTCATGCCAGGTCTGGCCGGCGTCGGTGGATTTGAACAACGCCGCGTCTTCCACGCCCGCATAAACGGTATCCGGATCGGTCAGCGACGGCTCGAGGTGCCAGACGCGCGCGAATTCCCACGGATGCTGGGTGCCGTCGTACCACTGGTGGGTGCCGGCCTCGCCCTGATAGGTGAACTGGTTGCCGATCGGTTCCCACGTCTTGCCGCCGTCGTCCGAGCGCTGCATCGTCTGCCCGAACCAGTCGCTGGTCTGCGAGGCGTAGAGCCGGTTGGGATCGACCGGCGACCCCTTGAGGTGGTACATCTCCCAACCCGCGAACAGGGGACCGGTGACATCCCACTCCTTGCGGCTTTCATCCGACGTAAGGATGAAGGCTCCCTTGCGCGTGCCGACAAGTACTCGTACTCCGCTCATGGATGATGTCTCCTTGCTCAAGAAATCCGGACATGCGTTCTATACGTACACATTGTACGGTTGTGACTTCGTGTCACGCAAGTCGCAATGCTGTCCCAATCGGCAGGCGTCATCGGGCACAAGACCCGATGCTACGGGGTTGGCGCTACGAATCCATGCGCTCACGAAGGCGGTCTTCCTGCTCACGAAGCTCCGGGGTGAACGCGTCCCCGAAGTCCTCCGCCTCGAACACCTGGCGAATCTCGATCTCGCTCTCGACACCCGTGGGGTTGGGACAGCGCTTGACCCATTCGACCGCCTCGTCCATCGAGTCGAGTTGCCACAGCCAGTAACCGGCGATCAGCTCCTTCGTCTCGACGAACGGTCCGTCGGTGACGGTACGGTCGGCGCCAGAGAACCGGACCCGGGCGCCCTTCGAGCTGGGATGTAGCCCGTCGCCCGCGAGCATCACGCCGGCGTTGACCAGCTCCTCGTTGTACGCGCCCATCTCGGTCAGCAGTTGTTCGCTCGGCATCTCGCCGGATTCGGAGTCCGCGTCGGCCTTGATCAGGATCATGAAGCGCATGGGTTTGTCTCCTTGATTCGTGTTTCCAGTATCACGCCATTTGGTCGTGACACTGGATAGTCGAATAAGGACGCCGGAAATCGACATTGCTCCGAACAGATTCGCGGATCAATCTCGCAACGCAGCACCCGGCACGCGGTGAACATCTCGCAACCCCCATGTCCACCGGACCGGGTAGCGCCGGGTCCGGTGCCCGGTGAAGGATCCGCAAACATGCACCCACCGGACATAAAGTCTGGCGCTACAGGGACGTCACCGAGTTCAGGTGAGCGTATCCAATTCGGCCAGGCGGCGTTTGAGGAACCGGCGCTCCGGTTCCTGCTGAGCGAGCTCGAGGGCGCGTTCGTAGGAAGTTCGCGCGTCCGCCGTTCTTCCCAATCGACGGCAGAGTTCCGCGCGGGCGGAGTGGGCGAGGTGGTAGTCGGCCAGATCACCGCGATCGAGGATGGCGTCGATGCTGGCGAGCCCGGCCTCGGGACCGTCGCGCATGGCGACGGCAACCGCCCGGTTCAGCTCGATCACTGGTGAGGGGTCTGCGTCCGCCAACACGTCGTAGAGCCCGACGATCTCGGCCCAGTCGGTCGCGGCCGGATTCTGCGCACCGGCATGCACCGCCGAGATCGCCGCCTGGAGCGTGTATGGTCCGAATTGCCGCGTGACCAACGCCCGTTCCACCAGCGCCGTCCCTTCGGCGATCTGGTCCCGGTTCCAGAGGGAACGATCCTGGTCCTCCAGCAGGACAAGGTCACCATCCGCCGAGGACCGGGCGTCCCGCCGGGATTCGTGCAAGAGCATCAATGCAAGTAGCCCCATCGTCTCGGCGTCCGGCAGGAGCTGGATCAGCAGCCGGGCCAGCCGGATCGCCTCCCCCGAGAGGTCGGCGCGGGTCAGGGACTCGCCTGACGACGCGGAGTAGCCTTCATTGAATACCAGGTAGATCACCTGCAGCACGGCGTCGAGCCGGTCCGGCAGCTCATTGTGCGACGGCACCTGGTAGGGGATGCCGGCGTTCTTGATCTTGGCCTTGGCGCGGACGATCCGTTGCGCCAGCGTCGGGGGAGGGGTGAGGAAGGCGCGGGCGATCTCCTCGGTGGTGAGACCGCACATCTCCCGAAGCGTCAGCGCCACGCGGGCGTCCGGCGAGAGGGCGGGGTGGCAGCAGGTGAAGATCAGCCGCAGCCGGTCGTCCTCGATCTCGTCTTCGTCCCAGTCGATCACGTCGATGGTTTCGGTGCCCTGCTGCTCGGCGAGGACGGGCAGCGACGCGTCGAACCGGTTTCGCCGCCGGATAATGTCGATCGCCCGAAAGCGGCCGGTCGAAACCAGCCAGGCGCGGGGGTTTGCTGGCACGCCATCGCGCGACCATTGCTCCACCGCCGCCGCAAAGGCGTCGTGGAGCGCGTCCTCGGCGAGGTCGAAGTCGCCGAGCAGGCGGATCAAGGTGGCGAAGACGCGGCGCGATTCGGCGCGGTAGACATCTTCCACGATCTCGCCCATAGGCCTGGTGGCAGCCTCGCTCATCGACATTCTCCCCTCCCCGAGAAATCAAGCCGACACAGGGTCGGCGCTACGCCTGCCGACGTATTCTAGCGGGGTTGGGGCGGGAATGTGTGAAGCGAGTTTGGTCAGGCGCCGAATCGCTGGGCGGACCGAGCCTTCGCCTTGATGGCCTCTTCCTCCCGGTTCTTCGGGGAAGCCGTTGTTTCGAGCGACGTCAGCAACTGACGGGAGATCGCGGCGATCTCATCGACTGCGGCGTTGTAGGCGGCTTCGTTGGCCTGCGACGGCTTGGTGAAGCCGCTGATCTTCCGCACGTATTGCACTGCGGCGGCGCGGATTTCGTTGTTGGTCGCCGGTGGGTCGTAGTTGTAGAGCGTCCTGATATTCCTGCACATTGTTTTGCCTCCAAACACTGGTGCGTCGGTTCTGACTGTAGAAACGCGGCTGATCCTGAGCTCCGGACCGGCGTGACAGGCTGGTATTCTCGTGTGAATGATTCTGGAGAACCGGAAAGGAGTGAATCACATGACCCGATCCACATCATACGGAACCTGCGTTCTCTGCGGCAAGCGCACGACCAAGGCGGGGGTCGCCCGCCACCTCGCTTCCTGCCTTGAAGCACAACAGCCGTCAGGTGGGCGGACCGGACGACTGCTTCGCCTGCGGATTGAAGATGCCTATTCGCCTCTCTACTGGATGGACGTGGAGATCAAGGGGGTCACCACGCTTGCCACTCTGGACGCATTTCTGCGGGCTCGATGGCTGGAATGCTGTGGCCATCTCAGCTCGTTCCATATAGGAAACACCGAGTACACGGTGCCCATCGAGATGATGGACATGGACTTGGGTTCGGACGCCCGCGACATGGATGTAGGGATAGGAAAGGTCTTGAACAAGGGGGCAAAGTTCACGCACATCTACGATTTTGGCACATCGACCGAGCTCAACCTCCGCGTGACGGACGAGCGTCAGGGCAACATTGACTCGGAGCCATTGCGCCTCCTGAGCCACAACGAAGCTCCATCATGGACCTGCGAGGTCTGTGGTGGTAATGCCGAGTGGGTATGCACGACATGCATGTGGGATCAGGACAATCCGTTCTATTGCACCGACCACGCCACCGACCACGACTGTGAAGACGAAGATCCGGAAATGCTGCTGCCGGTGGTGAACTCTCCCCGCATGGGGCAGTGCGCCTACGGGGCGGTTTGAGCCACGCTTCACGGCTCTATGTCGCCATAAGCGGAGTTCCAGAAGTCAAGGTAGAGGTCGAAGGATGGAGGAAAGAGCTGGGTCATCAGGATGGCGACTGTATCTTCGGCAGGATACGACGACCACGAAGTACCGAGACCGCCTTCCCAGCCGAAACGACCGTGATCACCAGCGCCCTCATCACCGCTGGGAATGATCGACACGCCGAATCCCCAACCGCGATCCTCCAGAAAGATAGGCACGGAGTCGGAGATCGCCTTCTGCTTGGGAGTTAGCTGGTCGGTCGTCATCAGCTCAACCGAGTGTCCCGACAGGATGCGCTCGCCGCGATGCTCGCCCTTGTTCAACATCATCTGGCCGAAGGCGAGAAAGTCGTCGACCGTCGACACCAATCCACCGGCAGCGTTCGGAAACGCGGGCGGGCGACTCCATTGGCTGTCGCCGGCACCGTCGTAGAGTCGGAGCCCACCGGATTCGGGGCTGCCCTGGTTGCAGGTTGACAGACGGTCGAGCTTCGCGGCTGGCACGCTGAACGAGGTGTCATCCATGCCGAGCGGCCCAAAGATGCGTTCTCGCAGAAATGACTCCAGCGGTTGGCTTGACGCGCGCGCCAGCAATACTCCCAATACATCGAATCCCATGGCGTACATCCACTGCTCGCCCGGTTGGTGCATCAGCGGCAGCGTCGCGAACCGGCGGAGCCACTCGTCCGGCTCATGCGCCGTCGCTGGCTTCGGCGGTCCCATTCCCAGCTGCAACTCATCGACGGTCGCCAGGATCGGATACTCCTCCGGCGGTCCCATGATGAAGCCGAAGCCCATGCGAAGGGTCAGCAAATCTCGCAGGGAAATTGGTCGATTGGCCGGTACAGTGTCGTCGAGCGGACCATCGAGCCGCTTTAACACCCGCCGGTCCGCCAGCTCCGGCAACCACCGGTCGATAGGGTCGTCCAGCTTCAGCTTTCCTTCCTCAACCAGAGTCATTGTGGCGGCGGCAACTATCGGCTTGGTCATCGAGCTGATGCGGAAGATCGTGTCGCATTGCATCGGCTCGCCGGTTTCCAGGTCCTGAACGCCGATCGCATCGACATGGACATCGTCGTGGCGGCAAAGCAGCGTGACCACCCCGGCCACTTCACCGCGCTCGACATATCCGGCCATGACGTTGTGCATGAGATCCTGGCGAATGTTAGGCAATCCATCAGTAATCATCGGTTGGAATTCTCCTTGGTCAAAGATTCGCTTGCTTTTCATACCGAGACAAGCTCCCGTACCCGATCATCTCGCAGGTACAATCCGGCCCAGGCCAGCACGCCGATGACGAACGGGAACAAGAGCCATGCGTTTTCGCCCAGCCGCATCTGGGTGGCGATCGCGCCACCGAAGTACCCGGTTAGCAGGACCGCCCCGAGGATGGCGGTGCGCGGGATTGTGTAGAGAACCGTGCAGACGAGCAGGATCAGCCCGATCCAGACCACCGTGCCGTCGGGGTAGCCGAGATCGACGGTGGCGTCGACGGCGAAGTCCAGTCGTAGCAGCTTGGGAATGGCATCGACCAGCAAGAACAGGATGATCAGCCCGCTGATGATCCAGCTGGTCAATGTCGCTGACTTCGAGGTTGCGGTTCGAGCGTTCATCGCGATTGTTCCTTCCATTGTGAAATCTCATTGCGGCGGGGCCACGCTGTAGCCCGGTGTCACCTCCACGCGTGTGACGTTAAATAGTCGAACGGCGCCGACCGAAATCGACACCGTTCCACCTTCGGCCCCTGGCTCGGCAATGGGCTGATCTCTACCTGTTTCTCTGTGGTCGGTGGGAAAGGCGGCGAAGTCGGCGCTTTCGCGCACGGTGTGGGCGTACAGCCATCCTCGCCCCGAGCGCGATCCGCCCGGTGGAAACCATGCAGCGTCGGCCCGAACGTGGCCGACCTTGCCCACATCAGCGCCTCAACGTGGCACCCACCATGTCGATTTCTGACGTCAACGAGGTTGCGTGGGATGACAAAACCGGCCGCGGTCGGGCCGGTGCTACGTGGGCCGGTGCTACGTAGCACTATGACAATGGCACGGCATCCGGCGATTGTTGGAGGGCAAGAATCTGCCGGATGCCCTCTGCCTTGGGTCGGGGAGCGCCGTCAGATGACCTGGCTGGATCTCTCCTGTTCCCGTAGTTCCACAATAGCCCACAAGCACCCCCAAAGACCCGAAGTTGACCGGACGTTCGACCGGAAGTTTCGCGCCAGGCGGATGGACATGCGGCGATAGGGCATAATGAACGCCATCGAAACGCATTGTGATCGATCAATCACCGCACGAGCGGACTCGGCCACCTCGTCCGGACGCCGCGCCATAACCGGTCCATCGCGACACGAGTTGGGGGAGCCTTCATGGCGGAGGAGCAACGTTCACCGTTCGGCGAGCTGGTCTTTGTCCGGCGCCATGCGCTGCACCTGACACAGCTCGAGCTGGCCAATCAGGTAAAGCAGGTCATCCGCGCGGACCAGACCGCCTCGATCACCGATCGGTCAATCGGCGCGCTGGAACGACAGAGCAACGATCCCGCAAACTAGACCACGCCGCGCACGTATACCGTGAAGGCGCTGGCCGACGCCTTTGACCTCCAGCCCGGAGCGCCAGGTTACGACGAGTTCGTTCTGGCCGCGAAGGCAACGGCCTCAATCAAACGAAGCAATCGAGCGTTCAGCGCCCTGGCATTGAAATCCGCTTTGGGAGCCGTGCCGGAGGACCCTCGCCCGTTCGTCGCCGAGGGACGCGAGCCCCATCTGGAGCGGCTGCACAATGCGATAGTCGCAGCGGTCAACGGGATGCCTGACGCGCTCTTTGTCTCCGCCGATCCTGGCACGGGCAAGACCTGGCTGCTCGAGGAAGCGTGCCGGCGGTCGGTGGCGCACTATCCTGGGCTTGTCACCGTCTGGGCGGATTGCGCC
Source organism: Chloroflexia bacterium (assembly GCA_013698305.1). Lineage (GTDB taxonomy): Bacteria > Chloroflexota > Chloroflexia > Thermomicrobiales > UBA6265 > JACCVC01. The sequence goes on along the minus strand of JACCVC010000052.1, from coordinate 257 downwards.
AGCCGGTTGGGCACGGCATTTCTCACCAAGCGAGCTGACGGCCTGACCGATGCGGCAAACCGGGAGTCGTACCTGACCAATGTCCCGTCGCATCGCCGGGTGTTCGAACTGGCGGCGGCGCTCGCTGCGCGGTGATGTTCATCTCAGGTAGCGGCGAACCTCGTGTTCGCCTTCGACCAGAACGACACATGGTCGTCCGCTACCAGAGGCGCGGTGACGGTCATCGGCCCGTGTAGCATCAGCCCGAACGTGGCCGA
>JACCVC010000021.1 GCA_013698305.1 Chloroflexia bacterium | reverse complement strand
TCATCAGTGTTTGCGCGTGATATGTCCTCTGATACAGTGCCCTATCTGCAATGACGACGACCTGAATTCGAAAGCGAGGAACGATTGAAGATCACTGATGTGCGATTCCGGCAGGTGTCCGGCAGGCTACCCCACGAAGATGGCGAGTTCTGGCAGGAGCGGTTGATCCAGCCGCTCGATGTCTACCCCGAGTATCGCCAGCGCGGGCGCGGCGAGATGCAACGCGTCCAGGACGGCTCGCTGGCGATCACGTCGATCTTCGTCGAAATCGAGACCGACGAGGGCGTCACCGGGTTGGCCGGTCCGATGAACCTCGACATCGCCCTGATCGCCCACCGGCGGTTCCGTCCCTATCTCATCGGCGAAAACCCGCTGGCAGTCGAGCGGCTGTGGGACCTGATGTATCGGGCGGCGGTGCATGGTCACAAGGGCGAGACGATGTTCGCGATCAGCGCCCTCGACTGCGCGCTGTGGGACCTCAAGGGCAAGCTGTTCGGCGCGCCGGTGTGTACCCTGCTGGGCGGACCGGTGCGCACCGAAATCCCGGTCTACGCCAGCGCGCTCGGCTACTCACTGGAGTCAGACAAGGCCGGCAAAGTCGCCAAACAGTTCGCCACCGACGGTTTTCAGGCGACCAAGTGGTTTCCGCGCAAGGGGCCGGTTGACGGCAAGGAGGGCATCCGCGCCAACGTCGAGCTGGCGGAGACGCTGCGGGACGCGGTCGGCACGGATGTGGACATCATGCTCGACGCCTGAATGAGCTGGGACGTCCCCTACACCCTGAAGATGGCTGACCTGCTGGCCGACGTCGAGCCACGCTGGATCGAGGAGCCGGTGATGCCGGACAAGATCGCGCAGTACGCCGAGATCCGGGCGCTGTCGCCGGTGCCGATCGCTGGCGGCGAGCACGAGTACACCCGGTGGGGCATGCACGCGCTGCTGGAGGCTGGCGCCTGCGACGTGCTGCAGCCGGATACCTACTGGGCCGGTGGCGTCACCGAGCTGCAGAAGATCTACGCGGTGGCGTCGGTGTACGACATCCCGGTGATTCCGCACGGCCATTCGGTCCCGACCAACGTCCACCTGATGGCGGCGCAGCCGGTGACGAGCGCGCCGATCCTCGAATACCTGATGAAGTGGAACCAGATTCACCAGTATTTCCTCAAGGACAAGATCGTCCCGGTCAATGGGTATGTCACCGTCCCGGACCGACCGGGAATGGGCATGGAACTGGACTCGGCAGTGATCGACGAGGATCGCTACCTGGCCTTCGAGGTGACGTAGGCTCATGCAAACCGTCGGCCACTGTCTGGCCGAGGCTACCTAGAGGGCCGGCGCTACCTACAGAGCCGACGCGAATGATCTCCAACCGGGTGATCACCCAATCAGCCAGACGACCAGCAGGAAGATCAGTCCGATCACGACCAGCAGCAGGGTGCCGGCGATGCATCCGAGCGCGATGGATGTCCCGGTGCCGACGGTATCTCCCGCGTCCTGCCCGTCCGGGTCGCTGGCGATGTCCGGCGCGTTGACGGGCGGCGGACGGTGGTCGCGTCCGTCATCCGTGGTCGGTTGGTGATGATCGGTCATGGATGTTCCTGTCGCGAGTGATCAGGTAGCGTCGGCGATATGTAGCCTCGCCTCACCGTGGGCGAGGTTTGTCAGTGAGAACTCGGGCAGATCCTTCGCGTTGCTCAGCACAGGCTGCGACCCGAGTCTACAAGGGCCGGCGCTACCCCGGACACCTCAGTCCGGGGCTACTGCGCCTCGATCACCAGCTCTTCGTTCTCGGCGGTGACGGCGACGATGTCGAGCTCCTGCGCGTCGAAGTAGGAGTTGACGCCGCTCTCGATCGCGCCGGCCAGGGTGTCCGCCGGGAAGATCCAGTCGGGCAGGCCGCCCTCGACGGTGACGTCGGTCAGGACCAGGCGACCGTCCTCGGCAACCGGCACGCCGCTGTAGCCGAAAGTCTGCCCACCGCTGCCGAATTCGAGAACGATCTCGCCGTTCTCGGCGCTGAATGCGATGTCCTCGACACCCTGGGTGCTTTCGGCATTGGCCAGCTGCTGCTCCAGCTCGGTCATCGAGATCGTGTACGTGCCGGGCTGCAGGTTAATGCCGCCCGGCCCCACCTGCTCGGCGACCTGGGTCGAGAGGGCGTGGCCGATGCCATCGGCCACGAAATCCTGGAACCGCGGAACTCCGACGAAGAACAGCAGCAGGCAGCAGACCAGGGACAGCCCCAGGATCGCCGCAACCGAAATCAAGCACCCGCGTCTTCGCATTAGTCTCTCCAACTTTTCCGTGATGCCCCGTCGATCTCAACACACTGCGCTCAAGTGTACCGGACGGCGCGGACACTGTAGCACCGGGTCTTGTGCCCGATGGGGCGAACAGGTAGGCGGCAGGGCCCGAATGGTTCGCACACTCGGCGCCAAAGAGGGGTTGACGACCATCGTGCTATAGCTCGCCGTAGCCATGGGCGTATTGAACCGTATGTAACCTTCCACCCGCTCCCAAAAAACCAATCTCACGCTCGCCCTTGACAACGCACACGAACAGAACGCACACGAACAGTGTGCATAGTGCATTCAGCAATTTATGCCGGGGGGCAATCAACCAACGAGGGCACGACGGAGCGTCGATGCGTCTGCTCAGGCAGGTCCGGTACTCTGACTGTCATCCAGCGGCTGCACGCAGCAGTCTCGCCGGGTCTCACTTTGAACCCGTTGGAACATTGCGAGCTGGTGAGCATGAGCGATACGGGTCAACAGCACAATCAGGACGGGCGAGGCGGAGCGTCAGGCGTTTATGAATTTCTTTTCAGAGGTGGCCGACGTGCTGCGGGATCGTCCTGTCCTTCTGGACAAGATTGACCGTATTGCAAACGCGATCAGGTTCGACGGCGAAGAGAGGCGATGATCGCGCCGTTACTCATTTGCGTCGCTGTCTGGCTGGACGCGTAGGATTTTGCCCTCGCGAATGTCGTCCAGCCGCCTCGCGTTCTGATACCGCGCCAACTCCACCAGGACGGAAAACCGTCAACCCCATCAAGTCTGCGCGCGAGGCGCCACACGTACATCTCCCTGGTCAACGAAGCATCGTCGCATCTCAATCGCCTGGGGATACCATCGTTCGAGAATCCGCCTCGCAATAGACGCTGGCGTCGGTTCCGCGAGTTCAGATTGTAGACGTACAACCTTGATTGGTCGCTTCTGTGGTCCTCCATTGCGCCGATGTGTCACGTCAGCGCATCTTGTTGATGACAGTATACAGCGTGCATGTGGCGTTTCGGCCCGGACGTTCGGTCTCGAACCGCTCCATCCGAACACTCCCGCCCGCGGCTGCGAGGTGCAGGGGTTGCGTTTATCATTGTCCAATACGCGCGTGTGGCTGAGGATGGAGCGCGCGGTCACGAACAACCAACCAGACGTTTCGCGTGGGTCTCGATCGACGCCGTCGCGGCGTGACTGGATATACGCCCGCCCGATCTACGATCATACATCCTATGGAGACCTGTTGATGCGCGAACGCCTGAATCCCGAGACTCCTCAGGACAGCGCCCGGGGCGACGGCGCCCTGTTGGCGGCGTGCCTCTCGGGAGATGAGGACGCCTGGCGGACGCTGGTCGAACGCTACAGCCGTCTGGCGTGGTCCATCGCCCTGAAATCCGGGTTGAGCGAGGATGACGCCGCCGATGCCGTCCAGAATGTCTTCACGATCACGCTGCGGCGGCTGGAGTCCCTGCGCGACACCGAGCGATTCTCGGCCTGGCTGATCACGACGACGCATCGGGAGTGTTGGCGCATTGCGAGGAGCAACTCGCACACGCCGCTGGATGAGCTGCCGGAGCCGATTGATCCGGAACCGACCAGCGACGAGATCGTGATCGAATGGGAGCACGCCTCGCTGGTCCGGGAGGCGCTGGGCCAGATCGACGCTCGGTGCCGGACGTTGCTGGAGTCGTTGTTCCTGCGAGACGAGCGGCCATCCTACGACACGATCGCCGCTGACTTCGGCATCGCGGTCGGCAGCATCGGCCCGACCCGAGCACGGTGCTTGCAGCGGCTCAAGGCGAAGCTCGAAGGTTTGGGCGTGGTGGACGCCCGGTGGTAAGTGTCGCCAGTTGACGCGGGGCCGAGGGTGGCAGGGCAGCCGTGTAAAATGGACTATCGCGACACGCTTTTGGACATGATCCTCGATTACGCGAACCTGTCTTCGGCAACGGAAGAGATCGACGGCACAATATACCGGACGCGCGCCATGCAGGAGCGGTCGGGCATCACCTATTGGAGGCTTCCCATGAAAGCACTGGCGCTGGCGATGATGATGTTGCTGTCACCTGGGCTCATAACCGCCCATGACGACGAGATCGCGCTCGATCCGCTGACGATCGACGGCGCCGAAGTAAACAGGATCGTTCTGGACCCCGTGTCCCGCGCGGTCGGGTATGTCGTGGTCGAGGATCGGTTGTTCCAGGCCGATGATTCCGGCGCGTGGACCGAGAGCGGCGCCCTCGCGGATGGCGAGACCGTCATCCAGGACAGCGCCGATCCCGACGTGCTCTGGTCCGGAACCGAGCCGGAGTGCTACCGGGGCGGCGGAGGCTCAACGCCATTGATGCGCTCTTCAGACGCGGGCGCGACCTGGACGGACACCGGCGCCGCCGACGTGGCCCCGCTGGCCAGTTGGGCGGACACCGGCATCGTGCTGGCCTACGGCTGCCCCGGCCTGCACCTCTCGCTGGACAACGGCGCCACTTTCCGGACGCTCGACGAGTTGTCGCTCGGCATGCAGGTGACGTCGTTCGCCATCGAGGCGGCCCCCGACGCCGCTGGAGCCGGCCTGGTGGTGCTGCTCGGCCTGACCGGGGAAGGCGGCACGACGTACCTGCACCGGGTGGACCTGACCGATCTCGCGAAACCGCTGATCTCCGACGAATTGATGATGTGGTACGCGATCAGCCCGATCGGCGTCGATGGCGACGGCACGATCTATGTGGGTGCTTCCCACGGCGTGCTGGTCAGCGAAGATGAGGGAGCAACTTGGGACGTCTCCCGCGAGGGGCTCGAATCGACGACGCTGGCGGCGGACCCGCTGGTCGAGTTCCCTGCCGATCTCGCGCCGAACAGCTTCGGGTTCGGCGCGTTGCTGGTGAACGAGGATCAGGTGATCGTGGCGGGCGTCGATGGTCAGTACGTGTTGCAGGGCGATGACGATAGATGGGCGCTGCTCTCCACCACCGACGCCGAGATCACCAGCCTCGCGCTGTCCCCCGCTGGGTCGACACTGCTGTGCCAGACGGAGGACGGCGTGTTCGAGATCGCCTTCGTTTCGTAGTACGCTTGTCGCTCAGCCAAGAGCATCATTGGAAATTTGACTCAAATCAGAGAGTATGTTTACTGGCCGCGTCGTGGCTTGACAGGCTTGACAAGCAGGTGCTTTGGTTACGAGGCTCCG
>JACCVC010000032.1 GCA_013698305.1 Chloroflexia bacterium | reverse complement strand
CCCTTGGCCAAACGGCGAACGCGTTGCGGGATGTGTTCGGTGAGCACCAGGCAACGATTTGACCGAGAACGTCGCTACGTGAATGAGGTTTTGGATCGATACATGTCCGGTCGTCATCGACGCGCCTTCTTCCGCTTCCCCGTAACGGCAGGGGCTGCTTGAGGATATCGCATCCCTTCTGTAAGCGGAGTGCCCTTGTCGGGATTGGTGATGTACCAAGAGTAGCCGCCTGGATAGTCCCTGACGACGCCGTCGTTGATCTCGATGGTCCTGGTGCAGACCTTGTCGAGGAAGTAGCGGTCGTGCGAGATGGTGAGGATCGCGCCGAGGAACTCCAGCAACGCGCGTTCCAGCACCTCGACCGAGGCGATGTCCAGATTGTTGGTCGGCTCATCGAGGATCAGCAGGTTCGCGCCGCTGAGAATGAGCAGCGCGATCTGGAGTCGCGCCTGCTCGCCGCCGCTGAGCGCGCTGATCCGGTTCATCGTGTCGTTGCGGTCGAACAGGAACCCGACCAGGAACGAGAGCGCCTGCTGCTCGTTCATCGGTTTCGCCCCGCGGACCATGTCGAGTGGTGTCGATGTAAGGTCGAGCGTCTCCTGCTGCTGCGCGTAATAGCCGATGGTGACGCTTGGGCCTAGCCGGATCGTACCGGTGGACGTTGGTTCATCACCCATGATCATCCGGACCAGTGTTGATTTGCCCGCGCCGTTGGGACCGACCAGCCCCGCCCGGTCGCCGTGCCGCAGCAGCAGGTCGAACGGCTGGAACACAGTCCGCTCGCCGAAGCTCTTGCCGACGCCCTCGGCGATGAGCACGTCGGTGGAGCCGCGCTCGGTGTCGAACTCGACCCTGATCTGGCGGCGATTGAGGACCGGTGTCGGCGTGTTGTCGAGCCGTTCGCGCTCATCAGCCATCTTGCGACGCTGGTTCTCCGCTCGGGTGGCAAACTTCGGGTTTTGCCGCGCCCACTGGGTGAGCTGCTCGGCGCTGGCCTTGAGCTTCAGGTACTCTCGCTCCTGAAGCGCCCGGAGCTCGGCTTCCCGCTCGAGTCGCGCCTGTCGGAGGTCGACGTAGGCGGAGTAGTTGCCGGGGTACTTGCGGATGACGCCGTCCTCCAGCTCGAAGATCGTGTTCGCGACCTGGTCGATCATGTAGCGGTCATGCGAGATCAGGCAGACTGCGCCGGAGAATGTCGTTCGCAGCCAATTCTCCAGCCACGCTCGGGCCTCGACATCGAAGTGGTTGTCCGGCTCGTCGAGCAGCAGCACATCGGGTCGGGTAAGAATGAACTGCGCGACATCGACCAGTTTCCGCTCGCCACTGGATAGCTCGCCGGTGGGCTGATCCCACCGATGTCGAGGGAATCGCAACCCGCCGAGCACCTCGTCGAGCTCGGCTTCCGGCTCGGCATCGGATGCGGCATCCAGCCGTTCGAGCAGCAGGCCGTGTGCATCGAGGACGTTCGCCATCATCTCGTCGTCGAGCGGCTGCGTGAGCTGGTGCTCGAGGTCGTGGAGTTGGGCCTCCAGCGCGACAGGATCCCCCGCCGCCCGCGCGACGGTTTCGCGGACGGTAAGGGCAGGGTCCAGCGCCGACTGCTGGTGGAGATAGCCAATCGCCAGCCCACGGCGATGGGTGACGGCGCCACTGTTCGGGGCGATCTCGCGGGCCATCAGCCGGAACAGCGTGCTCTTGCCGCTGCCGTTTTCGCCGATGAGCGCGGCGCGATCGCCTTCGTGCAGCACGAACGACGTGTTCTCGAAAATCTGATTGCCGCCATGCGCATAGGAGACGTTGGCGGCCTGGATCAGAATGGTCATGTGGGTCTCCGGGTGGACAAACGAAAAAACCCTTCAGCGATTGCTAAAGGGAGTGCATGCTGGCGGGACTGGTTGGTTCGTTAGTCAGACATAACCGGCGCGAGCAGGGCACACTTCTCCCATGACGGGGCCGGGGTCGGCGACATCGCGATGGTGGCCTTGAGGTAGATCATGTTGCTCACCAGATGATTTCAACAACGTGAGGTGTGGGATGTGGAACCAATCATATGCTCCAGATGTATCGTAGACGTGCTTGTTGATGATGTCAAACCAGTCAGGGGCGCCGCGCAGCGCGCTCATGTCACGGCGACGACGTGCCTGTCGTGCCCGGCGAGGTCTCTGATGATCGAGACGTCGGCGTTCGGGATGGCCTCCTTGAGCAGCGTCGCGACTATGCCAGATTGTGACGGGTCGATCTCTAGCCCGACGGCGCTCGCATCGGTCAGGCGTCCCGGAAGCTGCGCGATCAGGCGGCGGATGAGGTCCAGACCGTCGGCGCCGCCGTCGAGCGCCAGGCGGGGTTCGGCGGCGAGGTCTGGGTTGCTCGCCAATTGCTCCGGGGTGAGGTAGGGCGGGTTGGCAAGCACCATGCCGAACGGTCCTGGATGGTCCGAGAGGAGGTCGCCGTCGGCAATGGTGAATCGCGAGCGTTGGTCATCAGTCAGGAGCTCGGTCGCGTTGCGCTCGATGACCTCACGCGCGCGCTGCGACGGCTCGATCGCCAACATCCTTGTATTGGCTGGACCCAGCGC
>JACCVC010000308.1 GCA_013698305.1 Chloroflexia bacterium | reverse complement strand
CAGGTGAAGTCCTGGTGGGGCTGCGCAAGCGGGAAGGATTCGCCGCGGCGCAAGGGGACGGCGCGACCGTGGCCCTCGACACGGAGTTGACAGAGGAGTTGATTCAGGAAGGGTTGGCGCGAGACTTCGTGCGCTCGGTGCAGGATGCTCGGAAGAAGCTTGATCTGCGCGTCGAGCAGAAGATCGCGCTCGCGTTCGCCTCCGACGACGCCCAGGCGGTCGACGCCATCACGAACAATCAGAAGCTCATCTCCCGCGAGGTGCTGGCGTCTGAAGTTCTGCGCCAATCGGCGCTCGACGAAGACGCATCAGAAGCCAAAGTCGGTGACTCGACCGTGCGAATTCTCATCACGCCCCATGACTAGGCCCGGACAACACTACCAGAGGACTGCATACACGTGGAAACCAAGCTCGTAATCATCGGACTGCCCGCGTCCGGAAAGACTACCGTGTTCAACGCGCTCACTCGCGCCGAGGCCACTACCGGCACCTTCGGTGCCAAGGCGGACGAGCCAAACCTGGCGACGGTGAAGGTGCCCGATCAGCGACTTGACGAGCTTACCGAGCTGTTCAAGCCGCAAAGGAAGGTGCCAGCCGACGTTCAATACCTGGATGTGGCCGGCATTGCCAAGGGCATCAGCGAAAAGGGCATGGGAGGGCAATTGCTCGGCCATCTGGCGCAAGCCGACGCGCTGGTGCATGTCGTTCGAGCGTTTGAGAACGAGAACGTCCCTCATTCGGAGGAGACAGTGAACCCGGCTCGCGACATCGAAACACTAAACATGGAACTCCTGTTCAGCGATCTCGCCCTGATAGAGAAGCGATTGCAGCGCATCGAGCCACAGCTGGGCAAGGTGCGAGGCAACGAGAAGGATTTGATGGAGCGGGAGCAAAAGGTCCTCGTCACGCTCCGGGAATATCTCGAATCCGAAACCCCGCTTCGAAATCACTACGATGACCTTGAGGAAGAGGACCATCGTCTCCTGCGCGGCTTCGGCTTCCTCACCGCCAAACCGCTGCTGATCCTGGTCAACGTTGGCGAGAATCAACTCGGCGAAACGGGTGAAATGCTGGTGACATCGCTGCGGGAACAGTTCGGCGGCTCGAATATCGCAGCCCATCTCATCGCCGGCAAGATCGAGATGGAGATCGGCCAGCTTGACGCCGACGACGCGACGGTGTTCATGGATGACCTGGGCATCATCGAATCGGGTCTCGATCGGATCATCGCCGAGTCGTTCGATCTGCTTGGGCTGATGCCTTTCTTCACCGTCGGCGAGGACGAGTGCCGAGCATGGACCATCCGGCGGGGCGCGGACGCGGTCGAGGCCGCCAGCGAGATCCATACCGACATCGCTCGAGGCTTCATTCGCGCCGAGGTTGTCGGCTACAACGACATGATCGCGGCGGGGACATTGGCGGAGACGAGGAAGGCCGGAACGCTCCGTCGCGAAGGCAAGACCTACATTGTCCAAAACGGAGACGTCATCAACTTCCTGTTCAACGTCTAGGACTCGTCGACAATGCCCGACTCAAACACTGATCTGCACCCGTGCGACAGCGTCGATATCAACCTCCGACCGGTGGATGAGGTCGTGCGTCGCGCCATCGTGCTGGTGACGCTGGCACGACGAGGGGCAATCGAATCGTCGGTGTCGGGCGAGAGCAACGATGTTGATCTGTACGCCGTCGAAACGGATCGGTTCGAGCTGTACTCGTGGGCGCGTCGAGAGTTGGCAACACAGCTGAGTGAGGGTGAACTCCACGTCCTTCGCAACGAGGCGGGTTCCCTTTCACCGGAAATGCTCGGCCACTGCTCGGCGGCGTTGATCGCTGCCGAGACCCTGTGCTGGTCGTTCGGATTGATCGACGAGCTTGCGGAGCCTTCGTTCCCCTCCCCGGCAAAGGTAGAGCGCATGTTCGGCTGGGCGCCCGAACCGTGGGCAGACATCGACTCGATGCAGATGCTCCAAGAAATGCGAGATGAACTCCTCATCGCTCAGGAGCGGGAACGGCGTGAGCTATGGTCCTGGCGAGCCACCCTCCGCGCCGAAGGTGCCACGTCGCCAGATGAGCTCCGAGCCATCATCCGTGAGACAGCGAAAGAAGCCGACGACGCGAGTTTGCTGACGATGCTCGATGGTGACTTTTCTTACTTTAGTGAACCCGTGTCGAACCTGTCCAAAGACAGGTTCGCGGAGCTTGGCGGCATCTCGCTGGCGCAGGTGACATCGCTGAATTGGGTCTGCGGCTTCGACGACTCATGGGATTCCATCCCGCTCTTTCCTGGCTGACCCCCGCTCCTTGGCTCTAAATCTTGACGCTGGGATTCGCGCCATATATATTCGACAATCATCTAATTAGATGATTGTCGAATTAATGAACGTGAAAGAAGACCGTATGGATGATCAAGCACCGACCGTCAACGACCTTGCGCGAACACTCAAGGTGATCGCTGACGAAACGCGGCTGCGAATTCTCGGGCTGGTTGCGACCCAGCCACGCACGGGTCGCGAGTTGAGCGCGGCGCTCGAGCTGACGCCCGCGACAGTGAGCCACCACATGCGCAAGCTTGTCGATGCTGGTATTGTCATCGCCACGCCCGACGCACAGTCACAACGCTACTCGCTCAATGCACGGTTCCTCGACGAGTCGCGCAGAGCACCGTTGCGGGAACAGCGTGAAGATGGATTTGACGGCCATGACGATGACCCTACCAGGCAGCGAACCATCAGGAACTTCTTCGAGGGAGACAGGCTCAGGAGCATCCCGTCTCGACGCAAGGCACGGGTGATCGTGCTTCAGCACCTGCTCCTGCGCTTCGATCCTGTTCGGTCATATCCTGAAGCCAAGGTCAACGAGATTCTCAGACACGCCCACGAGGACTATGCAACGCTACGCAGGGAACTCGTCGACTATGGTTTCATGACCAGAGCAGACGGGATCTATCAAATTTGCCGCTCACCTCCCAAACGATCACAACAGGTCGCGCAGGAGATTCTGGGCGATGAGCACGACTGGTTGCAGGGGCTTCTCCGGGCAACGATCAGGACTGCCGATCAGCACCAGCGGCGAAGCTAGCCCGGCAACGCGGAGAACGCCTGCCGGGCTCTCGTGACAAACGTCTCTATCAGCGTGTGGTCCTTCGTTCCATCTATCTCGACTCCACTGCTGACATCCACGCCATTGGGTCGGACAGTTGATATGCCTCCGGCGACATTCCCCAGCGTCAGACCACCTGCGAGGATCACGGGATACCGCTCAGCCATCAATGCCGCAACCGTCCAGTCCGCCCGGATGCCAGTCCCACCATAGTGACCATCGACCTTGGCGTCGATCAAAAAGGCCCGCACTGGCTTTGCATGATCGAGCCATGCGTCCGCCTTTCGGCGTATGTCATCGAAGGACATACCGCGCGCGATGTGCAAGGTCTTGATGACAGGGACACAGATGTCATCCAAGAGCTCGGGAACTTCGTCTCCGCTGAGTTGAACAACGTCCACCTGCCCTCGCTCGACAATATCGGCGAGTGCCTGTGGAGGCTCGTTCACCGTCACCCCAACCAGCAGCGGTCGCTTCTCGACAAGAGCGAGATGTTCACGAACCTCGCGAATCAGCCCAGGAGCGACCTTCCTCCTGCTATCCGCCACCACAAATCCCAGCAGGTCGGCGCCAGCCCGCGATGCAGTGGCCGCCGCGGGCACATCCCGTATCCCGCAGACTTTTACAATGTGTCTGGACAGGTCGAAGGCCGGCGGTGTCATCTCCGATCCTGCCTCGCACTGTTCCGGAGGACTTGAGCCAACGTGCGGACGGCTCGCTCTCGGTCGTCCTGGACGATAAGCGACTCCCCCACCAGCACCGCGTCGGCCCCCCACGCTGCGACCTGAGCGACGTCCTCCGCCGAAAATATCCCCGACTCCGAGACGAGCAACGTATCCGCGGGAACCCGCGACGAGATCATCTCGGTGATCCCGAGGTCAACTTCAAACGTCTTCAGGTTTCGATTGTTGACCCCCATCACCGAGGGGTTCAACTTCAGCGCACGCTCCGCCTCTGCTTCATCATGCACTTCGACCAGCACAGAAAGTCCGAGGTCATTGGTTTGCTGGTACAAGTCGGCAAGGAGCGCATCGTCGAGCGCGGCCACGATCAGGAGTACTGCATCGGCACCCCAAGCTCTCGCCTCCAGAAGCTGGTAAGAATCGATGATGAAGTCCTTGCGGATAACCGGGATAGCATTGTCACCACGATGCGCGACATCGGCCACTGCCTCCAGATCGAGTTGGGAACCATGAAAGAACGGGCCGTCCGTCAGGCAGGAAATCGCCGCCGCGCCGCCTTTGTGGTACGCGGTCGAGACGGCGATCGGATCGACTTCGACCGGGAACATCCCACGTGACGGAGATCCTCGCTTGACCTCCGCGATCACGGCGACATGATCTATGCGCAGGGCATTGGCAAGGTTCAGTGGTCGCCGATCGGATCGATCGATTCTTTCCATGAGCGCACTCTCAGCCACCTGTCGCTTTCGCATCGCGGCATCGCTGGCTGTCTGAGCCAAAATCCGGTCGAGGATCGTGTCGGTTTGAATCACTCCAGTCGCCATCAGGACACCTTTTCGCTTGGAATCACCACGTCGTTGCTGACGTGAATCAACTCGTCGAGCTTGGCCGCCGCCGCGCCGGAATCAATGGCGCTGGCAGCCATCTCAATGCCCTCGGCCAATGACTGCGCGGCCTCGGCGGCATAAATACCCGCTCCAGCGTTGAGTAGCGTAATCGTTCGGCGCGGCCCGTCTTCCCCCGCGAGGATGGCGCGAGTGATGGCGACATTCTCCATGACGTCACCCCCGACGATGTTGTCCATGACGCCTGTCGCCAGGCCGAAGTCGCTCGGCGTGACGATGGAGCTCTCGACCGTGCCACGCGCTGCGTGCCACTCGGTGATCGCCGTCTCGCCGACAATCCCGACTTCGTCCAGCCCTTCTTCGGCATGCACCAGTACCGCCCGTTTGCTGCCCAGCCGCGCCAGAACCTGGGCCAGCTTGCCGGCGATTTCCGGATGTCCGACGCCTATGAGCTGGTGACTGGCTCCCGCCGGATTGGTCAATGGTCCAAGTACGTTGAACACGGTGCGAATGCCGATTTCCCGGCGGGTTGGGCCGACGTATCGCAAGGCCGGGTGAAAGGCTGGCGCGTACATGAACCCAATCCCCACCCGCTCAACACATTCCGAGACTTGATCAGGTGTGAGCTCGACTCGCACACCAAGCCCTTCGAGCAGGTCGGCAGACCCACACCGGCTGCTGGCGGCGCGGTTGCCATGCTTCGCGATCCGGACACCAGCGGCGCCAATCACGAACGTCGCAGTCGTCGAGATATTGAACGAGTTTGAGTGATCCCCTCCTGTGCCGCAGGTATCAAGCAATGGGCGCCCATCCGACGCAATCTCGACCTTGAGGGCGTGATCGCGCATGGCCGAGGCGAAACCTCCGATCTCCTCGATGGTTTCGCCTCGCATTCGCAACGCGGTCACCAGCGCGCCGATTTGCGCCTGGGTGATGTCCCCGGACATGATCGCGTGCATAGTCTGCGCGGCGACACCCTGCGACAGCGTTTCGCCTTCAACAACCTGCTGAATGACTGACTTGATCTCGATCATTGTTCGTCCATCCTGACGTCAATATGGCGCTCAATAGCCCAGCAACCTCTGTGAAATAGTTGTCGCCAGCTGTGGCCCGCTGACCTTCTCAACAAAATTTCGCAGCAGGTCGGGGCCAGCGATGGTGAGGATTGACTCCGGGTGGAACTGCACACCCTCCAGGTCGAGCTCCCGATGCCGAATACCCTGAATAACGCCATCGTCGGAGCGCGCCGTGACGTCGAACGAGGCCGGTAGCGTATCAGGGTCAATGGTGAGTGAGTGGTAGCGCGTTGCGGGGAATGGATTCGGCAGACCCATGAACACGCCATTTCCGTCGTGATGGATGGGCGATGTCTTGCCGTGCATCAGGGCCGGGGCGTGGACGATGCGTGCGCCAAACGCCTGAGCCATCGCCTGATGCCCCAGACACACGCCAAGCACCGGGCGAACGCCTGCCATCCTCCGTGTCAGCTCGACTGATATGCCAGCTTGATCCGGTGTGCACGGTCCTGGCGAGACGACCAGTCCGTCGATCTCTTCGACGCGGTCCATCACCTGGTCAACGGTAATCTGGTCATTTCGAACAACCTCGACCTCTGCCCCGATCTTTGTGATTGCCTGATACAGGTTGTAGGTGAACGAGTCGTAGTTATCGAGCAGAAAGATCATGTCGTGGCTCCTTTCCGAGTTCCTGAGACTTCCTGGCACTCCAGCTCCTCCGCCCGTTCGATCGCCTTGATCAAGGCGCGCATCTTGTGAAAACTCTCGGCATACTCTCCCTCGGGCGTGCTGTCTGCGACGATGCCGCCACCAGCCTGTAGGGACGCGATGCCGTCGTGGAACACGAGTGTCCGAAGCGCGATGCAGGTGTCCATACCGCCGGAAAAATCCACGTAGCCGATCGCGCCACTGTAAATGCCACGGGCATCGGTCTCGAGCTCGGCGATGATCTCCATCGCCCGGATCTTGGGCGCTCCCGCCACGGTACCCGCCGGGAAGCAGGCCCGAAGCGCATCCAGGCCGGTAAGTTCATCGCAGAGATCACCTTCTACGTGTGACACAAGATGCATGACGTGGGAAAACCGCTCGACGTCCAACAACTTCGGCACGCGAACCTGGCCGGGTTTGCTGACCCGCCCGACGTCGTTCCGCCCCAGATCCACCAGCATGATGTGTTCGGCGCGCTCCTTGGGGTCCTCTTTCAACTCGGCCGCGAGCTCCGCGTCTCGCTCGGGAGTTTCGCCTCGTGGTCGGGTGCCAGCAATCGGATGGTTGGTCACGACTCCATCCTCCAGCCGCACCAACAATTCTGGGGAGGCTCCCACGACCTGATGATCCTCAAAGTCAAGGTAGAACATGTACGGGCTCGGATTGACCATCCGCAACGCCCGATACAGCGAGAACGGATGAGCGCTGGTCGGCACATCTACGCGTTGAGACAGCACGACCTGGATCACATCGCCATCGTGGATGTACTGCTTGCCGCGCTCAACGATTTCCCGGTACCGCTCGGGACTCGTATTGAGCTGGAACCGGTCATTGACGGGCCGTGTTTCGGTGGGGATAGAGGTCGCGGGAGGCATTGGGACGGTGCGGCGAAGGGTTTCGACGACGCGCTCAATCCGATCGACCGCCGCCTCGTACTCGGAATCGACGTCATCAGGATGCTTGATGTTGACGTGGCTGACGATCTTCATCACTCGTTCGAGATGATCGAACACCACCAGCGTTTCGGCGATGTGGTATCTGGCATCCGCCGCCTCAAGCCCCTTGCCCGCCGCCCTGGGAACGCGAGGCTCAAATCGCGCAATCGCCTCATAACCCAGATATCCCACCGCGCCTCCGGTGAATCGAGGGAGATCGTTCGCATGCTCCACGTGGAACTGGTCAAGAATCTCGCCGAGAGCCGTCAAGGGGTCGTCGTAGGATTCCGGGAAAGTTCCGTCTTCCGGAAGGCCGCTGATCCTCCCGTCGCGCATGGTAAGAGAATGGACCGGGTTACTGCCGATAAACGAATATCGGGCGATTCGAGTACCGCCCTCGATCGATTCAAGCAAAAAGCCTGCCCTGGTCGCTCCGCGCGTGAGCTTGAGATAGACCGACACCGGGGTTTCCAGATCGGCGGGATGCTCCTGATACACCGCTACCCGGCGGACGCGAGAATCCGCCCTCTCCGCAATCACTCGAACCTCACCGATCGGAGGAACCGTGCTACTTCGGTGTGCTATCAATTCGCTTGTGGATTGCATTCGCGCTCCCTCCTGATGGCTCTGCACGATAAAAAGACCCCATCCCGGAAAGGGACGGAGTCTGATCCGCGGTGCCACCCTCGTTGATGCCGTCACGGCATCCACTCAATCGTACGGGCACGAACACGCTCGCGCCGATACGCCGCTCCCGTTAACGGTGGAGTTCCGACGCCGTCTACAGGCCACGGATATTCGCGGCGTTCGGGGCATTGCTCACAGATCCATTCGGCACATGTTTCACACCGGCATCTCACCACACCCGGCTCGCTACGATCCACACCTGTGCGTACTCGTTCTGATCGACGCAAATCATTCGGTTGTTGGGATCAAACTACCCGAGTCAGGCGCAAGATGTCAAGATAGACCCTGTCGGACAGACTGATCCTCACCCAACGGGAGCCACTATGTCACTCACTCAGAATCAGCGAGCCTACCTGCTCGACCTGCTCACAACACCGTCGCCGTCAGGCTTCGAGCGCCATGCCGCCCGCCACTGGCGCGAAGAAGCAACGAACCTCGCGCCGCTCGTTGACCACGACATCGCAGGCAACTCATGGGCGAGCAATCGCGACGGCGATGGGCTTCACATCGTGATCGAGGGCCACATCGACGAGATCGGCTTGATCATCACGTCGATTGATGACAACGGGTTTCTCTGGATCGACCGCATAGGAGGATGGGACGATCAGGTGGTCGTCGGCCAGCGGATCATGATCGACGGTCGCAACGGGCCGGTCACTGGCGTGATCGGAAAGAAGGCCGCCCATCTCCTGAAGCCTGCCGACCGCGAGAAGGTCACCACCCTCTCCGACGTGTGGATCGACATCGGCGCAAAGGACCGAAGCGCCGCGCAGGCAGTGGTCGAGGTCGGCGATCCAGCCGTGGTCGACGTGACGCCGCTGGATCTCCCCAACGACCTTCTCGTGTCCCGCAGCATCGACAATCGGATCGGGTCGTTTATCGCGCTTGAAGTCCTGCGCTCCGTGATCAAACGCGACACACCTCACCGTGTCACCGCGCTCGCCGCCAGCCAGGAAGAGATCACCATGGCAGGAGCGATCAACGCAGCCCACAATCTCAAGCCGGATGTCGTCATCGCGCTCGATGTCACGCATGCCACTGACTATCCTGGCGCCGAACCGCAGGTGGATAACAAGGTGTCCCTCGGTGGTGGCCCCGTGCTCACCCGGGGCTCGGCAGTGAATCAACGCGTCTTTGAGGCGCTGCGCGATGCGGCGAAGGACGCAGCTGTCCCCTTCGTGGTGCAGGCGGCGGGCCGAAGCACCGGAACCGACGCAGATGGCTTCCGTCGCTCGGGAATCGCTTCAGCAATCGGGCTGGTTTCTATCCCCAATCGGTACATGCACAGTCCGAATGAGATGATCAGCCTGACCGATGTCGCAGGCGCTATTGCGTTGATCTCGACGTGTGTCGCCAATCTTTCGGATGCTGTCGATTTTCGAGACTAGCCTTCGATGTCACGAAATCGTCTGACAACTGGGACAAAAGTAGGTGCCCCTGCCGGCAACTCGAACCTTCACGATACTCGATCCGCAAGTGAAGCACGGCTCGCCTTCACGACCATGCACTGCGGGAAAGCCGTTGTCAGGAATCGCCTTGCTGTTAACGATGGTTGCTCCTCCCTGCCGGATACCTTCGGCAAGGACCGGTGCGATCGCTGCTGCCAGGCGCGCCGTTTCATCGCTGATCAACGACTTTGCGGGTCTCGTTGGATGAATCCCAGCGCTGAACAATGCCTCGTCGACGTAGATATTTCCGAGCCCAGCCAGAACCTTCTGATCCAGCAGAACTGCCTTGACCGGGACCGACCGTCTGGAAAACAGGGACTCGAGGCGTGCGACATCGATCGGGTCCGTCGCCTCTGGTCCGAGCATCAGCCCGTCCATGACGCCATGTACGTCGTCGGAAGGCAATAGATTGAACCAGCCGAATTGCCTGATGTCGCTGTACCAGGCGATTCGACCGTCATCGAACAGGATGGAAGCATGGGTCGACATGTGGGGAAGGTCGCCATCGGGTTTGGGAACTGGATGCCCAGCGACATGTCGCTCACCGTCAGGCAGCACAATGGCCCATTGTCCCGCAAGCTTGAAATGGATCAACAGATGCAGGTCGCCGGTGAACGCAAGATCGAGTACCTTGGCGCGCCTGGTCGCGGCGATCAATGACTCGCCTGACAGACATTGGGGTTCAGGCAACATCGATTGCCTGAGAAGCTTTGGCAAGGTGACGGCAACGTCCCGCACCTTGTGACCAACGAGATGCGTTTCGCATAGCCGCCGAATTGTCTCGACCTCCGGGAGCTCAGGCATGTCGCACGCTCGCTACCCGGACATCTGGCGCATCCATCTTGCAGCCATCCTCGCTGCTTCCACACCTTCGTGCTCGTCGCGAGAAACGTTGATGACACGCGCCATCATGTCCCACGCGGCGTGCTTCGCGATGCGGTGGTGCGCTTCATATACGCATCTCGGTGGTCCCAGCAGACGACCTGTGGTCCGGTAGCATACGTGCCAACCTTCGCTCTGCTGACGCAAGATCACCGAATCTCGGCCACGCCGCCAGATGAACGCGTCCCCTTCAACGTTCGTATACTCTGCCATGAACCAACCCCGCAGCGCACTCCACCATGTCGATTTCCGATGCTGCGTCAAGGACCGAGCGTTCAGGTGGTTTAGCGTTGCCACGCGTGACCTCCGCCTGCCATGGTCCAGTCGCCCAAAGGCGCGATAGTCGGGTGGCCAGGACGCATTGTGTTCTCCTGAATGTCATGTGATGTCAACGTTTGAATGGGCAGGGGCACAGGACCAGGTGAGTCGACAAATATGAGAGATGGTCATGCAGTCGCAGTAAGCACAGCAGACCCGCCGTCCCCTCGCACCGAATCCAGTGTACTCGATTCACCAGCGGTTCCCGGCTTGCTATTCCCTCACCGATACCCTCGGCAGCATACGCCCCAGCCACGTCGGTAGCCACCAGTTCCTGGCGCCCAAGAGTTCCATGCTCGCCGGCACCAGCAGTCCTCGAACGATCGTGGCATCCACAAACACCGCTATCGCAATCCCCAGGCCAAGCGCCTTCACGAGTACCACATCCGCGGTGACGAACGAGCCCGTGACGACGATCACGATCAGCGCGGCGCTGGTGATGATCCGCCCACTCCGCTCAAGCCCGTGGGCGACGCTCTCGCGGTTGTCTTCGGTTCGCTCCCACTCTTCCCGGATTCGCGACAGCAGGAACACTTCATAGTCCATCGACAGTCCGAACAACACACAGAACATGATCACCGGCAACGACGCCTCGACGAATCCCTGCGGCGTGAATCCCAGAAACTTCGAGAGGTTTCCTTCCTGGAAGATCCATACCAGCGCCCCATACGATGCCAGGATCGACATCACGTTGAGGACGATTGCCTTCAAAGGCAGCAGCACGGATCGAAACAGGACCAGGAGAATCAGGTAGGTCGTTACGACCACCATGCCTGCCGCGACCGGGAAGCGGTCGTAGATCACGTCCACGACATCGGCGATCTCGGCGGTGCCACCTCCCACCAGCACGCTCGCCTCATCGGTGTCCGGGATGGAGCGAAGTGAGGCGAGCAGCTCCTTGTTCTCGGGTTGATTGGCGGGAGCAACTGGGAACGCCAAAATCACCGCTTCGTCCCCGGTCCAAAGCCGATCCAACTGCGTGTTCACACCGAGCCGTTCGAGCAGGAGGCGACTTTGGAACCTCACCGTTGGCGCCACGTCAGACAGCCCGTCAGCAAATGCGGTCGGGCCCTGCACCCGTTCGATTCTTGGGTCAGTTCGAGCCAGCGATTCAACGTGGCTGGCGATCGCGAGGCGCTCCCCTCGCGACGCATCCTCGCCGAATTGCAGAGCGATCACGAACGGTGAAATTTCGCCGCCAGAGAACTCGCCGCTGAGCAGATCAAATCCCTGCCTGCTCGGAAGATCCTGAGGGAGAATCGTCGCGTCCGGTGAGGAAATGTTGGCATCGCGAAACGGAAGGCCAAGAGCCACCAGGACTGAAACCGTGACAAGCGCGACGACCACGGGCCGCTTCATCACGCCTATGGCAAACCGGTACCAGCTGCCATCGCCACCGGTCGAGCCCACGGCGAGGCCGCCAAGACGGCCGATCGACAGTGACTCGACCTGCGTGCCGGTGATCGCCAGAATCGCGGGAAGCAGCGTCAGGGAGGTCAGGGTCGAGATCGCCACGACGACCACTCCGGCGAATCCAACCGATTGCAGGAACATCAGCGGGAACAAGATGAGACCTGAAAGGCCGATCAACACGGTCATGCCGGAAAAGAAGACCGCTCGCCCAGCCGTGGTGATCGACGTTATCACCGCCGCTTCAACATCGTTGCCGTTGCGTCGAAGCTCTTCTCGATACCTGCTGGTGACGAACAAGGCGTAGTCGACCGCCAGTCCGAGGCCAAGCATGGTCGCGAGGTTCAGCACGAAGATGCTGAGATCGGTGACATTGGCCAGCCAATACACTGCCCCCAGGATCACCACGACGCCCGCCCCTCCTGTGATCAGCGGAATCGCCGCCGACACGACCGTGCCAAATACAACGAGAAGGGCGATCAACGCGATCGGCAAGGCGATCAGCTCTGCTCGCTGAAGGTCTCGCTGACTCGCGGTTTCTATATCGGCGTAAAAGGCGGGGGCACCCGCAACGAGGAACGATATGTCAGGCTGATCGACGAGGCTACGCTCGAACTCGGGCACATCGCGCTGCGCCTCCTCGGGGGGAAGATCAAGCCCGATGATCGCGTAGGCAATCTCACCCGATGACGAAATCAGGGACGAATCGATCGACGGTGTGACGACATCCTCGACAAAGCCGAGTTCGCCAACCTGGGACAATGAGCTGTCGACCTGCTCCTGGAACAAGGGTTCGCGAGCGTCCAACGTGTCGCTCTCATACACCACGATCATCGACGACGGGCTGTAGTCGAGATCGTTCTCAATCACCTCGCGCACCATGCTCGACTCGGTGTCCGCTGATGTGAACCCGCCGACCTTGAGCGGATCGTCAGCATTCAACGCAAACGGAACCGACATCAGCGCCAGCACGAGCCAGATACCGATCATCAGCCTGCTATGCGCGAGTGAAAAACGTGCAATCCACTCAAACACCGTGTCGCTCTATCCACGCAGCGGAGAAACGAACGCGCCTACACACCCTGGGCAAAACCCAGAAATGTGCCATCGCTATCGCGCTGTGCCGTGAGCCGACCAAAGACGGCGGATGTGTTGAGAGGACCGTAGATATGCGGAAACTTCTGATCAGGATCGTCGTATCGAACCTCTGAAGTGATGCGCGTTACATCCAGCACCAGCACCTCATAGTCGCGTTCGTCAGCCTGGTAGAAGAGATTGGCGACTTCCAGCAGCGGTTCGAGGCCATTGGTACAGTGGATGAAGCCATCGTCGTCGAATGCCTCTGGAACGTATTCCGCTCCGGTTCCGCGAGCATCCCATGCCACGGTTGGCGCCAGATGATAGGTGACGTTCGCGGCGCGGCTCTGGTCAGGTCTCTGATATTGCATCAGGTGATGCCTCCACTACACGAATTCTGAAACACCCAGGCGTCACGAGATCGCCTGCCGGGTACAATCATGCCATGGTCAAACGGACCTCTTGGCACGACAAGCAATCACGGCAGGAATACCATGCACGATCGCGAACAGATCCGGCTAACCTCGCTCGCTCGCTGCGCCGGCTGAGCTTCCAAGCTCGCCCCCGGAGCGCTGGCGCAGGTTCTGCGGCCACTCACTGCCATATCTCACCCTGACATTATCGTCGGTTTGCAAACGTCCGACGATGCGGCGGTGCTGCGCCTTGATGACGAGCGGGCGATTATCCAGACGGTCGACTTCTTCGCGCCGGTTGTCGATGACCCTTACGAGTTCGGGGCGATTGCCGCGGCCAACAGCATGAGCGATGTGTTCGCGATGGGCGGCACGGTGATGATGGGGCTCAACATAGCCGCATTCCCCGACTATCTCGACATGTCGATTCTGGCCGAGATTTTTCGAGGCGGGTCCGACAAGATGCAGGAAGCCGGCGGAGCGATTGCCGGCGGACACACTGTCACCGATGACGAGCCGAAGTACGGCATCGCGGTCACGGGAACCATTCACCCAGACAGAATCTGGACCAAGGCCGGAGCCAGAGTGGGCGATCAGTTGTATCTCACCAAGCCTCTCGGCACAGGCGTTCTCACCACCGCCGCCAAGCAATCGGTGATTGACCGACCGGCCTTGCAACCGGCGATTGACTGGATGCTGCAACTGAACCTCGCGGCTCGGAACGCCGCCGTCGAGCACAACGTGTCAGCGGTGACCGACATTACGGGTTTCGGACTGCTTGGTCACGCGCATGAGATCGCCCAGCGCAGCAGAGTCCAACTGCGGATTACGGCGCCTGCGCTGCCCATCCTGCCGCGCGTCGAACAGCTCATAGAGGATGGAGTCATCGCGGGAGGGCTGGGTCGGAACCAGGACTATTACCTCAGCGATCACGCCAATGTCAAGATCGACGCGGATTGCGATCCAGCGAGGGTTGCCCTCGGCTTCGACCCACAAACTTCCGGGGGCTTGCTGGTCTCGGTTCCAGAATCCGGTGCGAGGGCATTCGAGAAGGCATTCTCGGATCGCGAACTCCCCTGTTGGCATATCGGCATCGTCTCAGACGGGCAAGGGGTCCGGCTTGTCCGCGAGTAGTCCGGGCCGGAGCGCCCCATGGTAGATGCTGAAATGCGTCGAATGTCTGAGGATGACTGGCTGCGGCGATTTCGCTCCTGGGGAGTCCGCCCGTCCAAATCCATGGGCCAGAACTTTTTGCTGGACACCGACATCGTTGAGCGGATCACTGACGCCGCGGACATCTCTTCGGGCCAGTTGGTGATCGAGGTTGGACCGGGGATGGGCATCCTCTCGGAAGCACTGCTCAACCGGGGCGCGCACGTCATTGCCATAGAAATGGACGACGATATCGCTTCTAGGATCGCCGACCATTTCCGGCAAAACGACAACTACACAGTCATACACAAAAACGCTGCCACTACCGACATGTCGGCAATCACGAACGGACGCACATATGATGTCGTGGCGAACCTGCCCTACAGCGTCGCCACACTGATCGTGCGTCACTTCCTCGAATCCCCGCATCCACCACGGCGGCTCACCATCATGGTGCAGAAGGAAGTCGCGGCGCGAATGGCGGCAGGCACCGGCGACTTGTCCCTGCTGACGCTCGCAACCCGCCTCTATGCTACCCCGACGCTGCTTTTCGACGTCCCAAAAGACGCTTTCTATCCTCCGCCGAAGGTCACATCGAGTGTCATTCAACTCAACGTGCGTGAGACTCCTCTCGTCGATTCCGAAGCAAGGTCCCGACTGTTCACCATGGCGACCATCGCCTTTCAGCAGCGGCGAAAGACCTTGCTCAATTCGCTCTCCAGGGGGCTTTCCCTGGACAAGCCTACCGTCGCCGACGAACTCGATCACCTTGGAATCGATCCGGCGGCGCGACCGCAGGCGATCTCGCTGGAATCCTGGCTTGCCTTGAGTGAATCAACGGTGCTGCAGCCGTGAGCAAATCCTGGATAGACGCACCGGCCAAGATCAATCTCGGATTGGAAATCCTCAGGCGGCGAGACGACGGCTTCCACGAGATCCGGTCGGTGCTGGCGACGATCTCGCTGCGAGACACCATCTCGTTCGAGCCTGGGTCAGGAGCCGAAGACGAACTCCACATTGACTCAGAAGTCGGCAATGTTCCGCCCGGCCCGAATCTCATCCTGTCGGCATTGAAGGCATTGCGTGACACCGGATTCCACATCCCTCCCCAAATTGTCGAGGTGCAAAAGCGCATCCCGATCGCGGCAGGCCTCGGTGGCGCCAGCAGTGATGCCGCCGCTACCTTGATGCATTTCGCGAATCAACATTTGGCGCCAGAGGCAATCCTCATGCGCCTGGCGGCGGGCCTAGGCAGTGATGTGACATTCTTTCTGGGCGCCGGTTTTTCTCTCGCTCGCGGTCGTGGTGAAATCCTGACGGCTCTCCCTGCACCCATGAACGAGACATGGGCGGTCACGGTCACGCCTCACCTGATCATCCCAAGCAAGACCGCGACGATGTATGCTGCGATCAAGCCCGAGTGGTGGTCGTCAGGGAACGACGTCGAATCATTTGCAGTTGCCTTTCCAGACCCTGGCGACGTGCCACCCAATGTGTTTGCCAACGCCCTCTACTCACATTTCCCAGAGCTCGCCTCCATGCGCGACGAGCTCGAAGGACTCGGGTTCCCAACGGTCAACGTCACTGGAGCCGGGCCGACGATGTATGCGCTCTGCCAATCCACGGGTGAAGCCATCGAGCTCGCTCGCCGCGTCAGAATCCAGATACCGACATCCCTTGTGTATACGTCCCGACTCGGCTATGTACCGAAATGTGCAGTGCCAGCAACGGAACCACCGGCACGATGACGGCGGCGCGAAACCTCTCCGTTGTCAGCCGTAGGCAATTTCTGGCGTCAAGCGGAATTGGCGCCATGCTCGGCTCTGGAGTGGGAGCGAGCCTTCTTGCTTCCGAGCTCGGTTCCGATCATCCGATCTTGACCATCTACCGATCAACGGGCCTCTTTGCCATGCTCATCGAGCACCAGTCCGCCCGCGTGCTCCTGCTGGATGGCGACGGCGATCAACCGATTTCAGAGGCCGCGGAAGGCGTCGCTGGCTTTCTCCGGCAACGACTTGATGTGGTGCTGGCATCAGACGGTGTCCTGCGCGCGATGTCTGCCGATTTCGTCGCTCGCTGGAACGTATCGGCGGTGTTTGCGTTGCCGGACAAACAGCGTCCATTCACAACACCGTTGGACTATCAGGCGTTGGAAATCGGCGACCTGCAGATCTCGGCTATCGGACAGCCAATCGGGGCGTGGCGCTCGGTGACAACACCGGCCTCCAGGCCCTGGCGCCTTTCGGTGCGCTACGGATCCGCCTCCTGCATCTACAGCGATTCGTGGGATGCGCTGATGGCGGTTGGACATCCATCCGACACCAGCGTGACTTTGTCGATCACCGGTGACTCGCAATCACGTGTGTCGGAGGCGAACGGCGTGCAGACAGTCGCGATACCAGAAGACTCCCTGGAATCTCTCGCCGCACCCGTCCTTCACTCACTGCCGTTCCACCTCGTGAGGTTGTATCGAAATTATCCGATCCAGATTCACCTTCGACCCAATTCCATAATCCTGCCCAACCATGGTTGACAGATTGTCCGGTCGCGAGAAATACGGCTCCGGCGTCAACTTCCTGTCTCCGGTGTGCCCTCTCCATCGCGTCGGTGGCGTTCTCTGGCCCGCCTGACGTCGCCCGTCGGCCTGGACTTGCTGTCGTCTGGCTTGAGGCCTGGCGAGTCACTCGGCCACGTGTTCGACCACGACCGGTCGTTTCGAGCCGGAATCGTCCCGGACGTGTCTTGCCACTGCTGAGATTCTCGAACCCGGACTGGAGCAGTGCGATGCGACGCCATTTCGGCCATCGGCTCGACCTTTTCCGGAAAGTCTGCGCGCCGCTCTCGGTACGACTGTCGCGTTGGCGCCGGGACAACCGATGATGTGCCCGGATCCGACACCGAATCGCTGTCGCGCTCGCGGACGATGGACCCCAGGATCGCAGCCACGATAGTCGCGCCACTGACCACCAACAGCACCAACCCGGCATCTCCATCCAGAAATCGTGCGAGGAACGTGTTCCCGATCACCTCAGGCTCGTCATCATCAAAGAGGTAAACACGCAGCCAGGTCAGGACGTAAGACATCGCCACAAGCCCCGCGCCGCCAGCGAGCACAGTACCGAACAGCCGGCCGCCTGGGCCGGGATGATAATTGAAAGCCGAACCCACGGCATATCCAACAACGACGGTAAAGAGCGTCATGGTCACCACTGCCGCCAGGAATCTCGCGCCGCCATCTGACAGGCTCGTATTCCGGGCGAGCCATCGGCCCCAGGGTTCCAGCCATTCCGTCGCCACCAGCACACCGAGAAGAAGGCCGCCCGCCGAAAACGCTTCTCGCATGCCACCACGGTATGCGCCAATCGCCATCATCAGGAACACAATGAGCATCAGCAGGATGTCAAGGACAATGCTCTCGATCATGGGCCAATCTCAATCACGTGCGGCGCGATCGCAAGGTCAGGGCACTGCGTTTGCTATCCGTCGGAGGCCATCAAGCGGTATGTCGAGCCATTCCGGCCGGTTGCCCAGCTCGTAGCGGACTTCATACAGCGCCTTGTACACTTCGAACGCAGCTGTGAGCCTACGTCTGCGTTCGACGTCCATCCCGTCGGTGAGAAGACGCGATGCTTGCACGGTGGTAGTGTACTCCTCCACAAACCGCCGCCGGGCCAACGCTCTCCATTGCTCAAAAAGTACATCCTGATGCTGTCTCCTCGCCGACTCCGCGGCGTAGTCGAACGACCGGAGCATCCCGGCTACATCGCGAAGCGGTGACGCCGTAGCCCGGCGCTCGTTGAGTGGCCGGGAAGGTTCCCCTTCGAAGTCAAGAATGGCAAAGTCGTCTGCCTCGGTTCGCAGTACCTGACCCAGGTGATAGTCACCATGTATCCGAATTCGCCATGTCCCTTCCAGCAGGAGGAGATCCTCCAGAGCCGATCTCAACGAAGCTCCGAGACACTCCACATCCGGAATGCCGTGAGCATCGAGTCGGGCGATGGTGTCGTTCAATTCAACGAGCGCTTCCTGATACAGCACCGCCGCATGGCTGTGAATGATCCGGTTTGGGGCGAATGCCGCCTCCGTGCCAGTTGCGAGCGCTGCGTGCAACTCGGCTGTCCGTCGCCCGAGTTTGCCCATCTCATCGACCGACTGGCTGGCGAAGACACTTTCGTCCAGCCCTGCCAGCAACCACGACCACGCATCGCCCTTGCTCAGCACAAACTGCTGCATAGCTACAACCGTTGTGACGCCTCCACCGGAAATCAAATCGATTGATCCCAGGAGCCGTGGGAAGGCTCGGAAATTGGAGTTCTGAGTCAGGTAGTGGCCGATCTCGACTTCCGGGTTCTGCCCCGGCTCCACCTTGCGGAACAGCTTCAGCATCACCGTGTCTGCGTACACAACAGACGTATTGCTCTGCTCCCCACGGAAGACTCGCGAGGATGTTGCGATGTCCCCCACTTGCGTCGCAAGTTCGTCATGCGTCGACCAGCGTAGCTCGCCCGTTGGGTGGGGCAGGGCCCGGTCTTCTGCAAATCCACGAAGTAGCCACGCTCGGACGTCGTCGTCTTCGATATGATCGGTGTCAGAATCGTCGGGGTCGCGCACCAGGAAGTATCGTGACGGCTCCCCTGTGGCGAAGTCGATCTCAACAACTTCGAGCCGAACAGACGACAGACCAACCATCGCTTCGACGGCGAATTGCGAGCGAATATCGACGATGTCCCGGCCCTTGTCGCCAAACCACCGACGCTGCGCGAGCCATTCGCTGGCGTGCTCGATTGACCTGAAACCAGCATGAGGATTGATCACGAGTATCACCGCCTTCCCGCGATAGGATCGAATCGTCACTGGTGTCAGTCGGTGGGCTGTTCGATTCGGAACCAGAAAAAGGCGTGTGGCCCCATCGTCAGCAGGTAGGGAAGCGTTCCGATGTCCGGGAATCGAGTCTCGCCCATGAGTTCGACCGGATGAAGACCGTCAAACTCACTGAGATCCAGCTCCGCAAACTGCGCAAAGCGACTGAGATTGACGACACAGAGCAAAATCTCACTCTCATACTCCCGCAGGTAGGCGAGGACCTTGGTATTCTCGGGGTGCAGAAAGCGGATCGTTCCGCGCCCGAACGCGTGGTAGCGTTTTCGGACGGCAATCAGGCGTTTCATCCAGTTGAGCAGCGATGTCGGCAAGCGGTTCTGGGCATCGACGTTGACCGACTGATACCCATACACCGCGTCCATGACCACCGGCGAATACAGCCGCTCCCAGTCGGCTCGACTGAATCCGGCGTTACGGTCCCCGCTCCACTGCATGGGGGTCCGCACGCCATTCCGATCTCCCAGGAAGACGTTGTCGCCCATCCCGATCTCGTCACCGTAGTACAACACTGGCGTACCCGGCATCGACAACAGCAGCGAGTTCATCATCTCGATCTGGCGTCGACCATTGTCCAGCAGCGGGGCGAGGCGTCGCCGAATACCGAGATTGATGCGCATGCGCGGGTCTTTTGCGTACTCGAAATACATGTAGTCGCGTTCTTCGTCGGTCACCATTTCCAGCGTGAGCTCATCGTGGTTCCGCAGGAAGATCGCCCATTGGTTGTCCGCGCGAATCTCCGGAGTCGACTCCATGATCTCGACGATCG
The DNA here is from genome assembly GCA_013698305.1 of Chloroflexia bacterium. Classification (GTDB taxonomy): domain Bacteria; phylum Chloroflexota; class Chloroflexia; order Thermomicrobiales; family UBA6265; genus JACCVC01. The sequence continues at coordinate 16,571 of JACCVC010000308.1, read as the reverse complement.
GCGTGCGTTGTTCCCGGCGCATGGCCATGAACATGCGCGGCATCAGCGGGAAGTGGAATGCCATGTGAAACTCTGGCTCCTGCTCGGAGCCGAAGTACTCCACCACGTCGCTGGGCCACTGGTTGGCTTCCGCCAGCAGCACCGCCCCCGGAAACTCCTCGTCGACCATCCGCCGCAAGTTTCGCAAAAACCCATGGGTCTCTGGAAGGTTTTCGCAGTTGGTTCCCTCCCGCTCGTACAGGTACGGCACCGCGTCGCAACGAAAGCCGTCCAGACCGAGATTGAGCCAAAATCGGACAATGTCGAACATCTCCCGATGCACGTCAGGGTTGTCGTAGTTCAGGTCCGGCTGATGGCTGAAGAACCGGTGCCAATAGTGCTTGCCAGCCACCTGGTCATAGGTCCAGTTGGATACCTCGGTGTCGGTAAAGATGATCCGGGCATCGACATAGCGTTCCGGATCGTCAGACCAAACGTAGTAGTCGTGCTTCGGCGAGGTAGGGTCGCGACGCGCCTCCTGAAACCACGCGTGCTGGTCGGACGTGTGGTTCATCACCAGATCGGCCACGACTCGAAGTCCGCGAGAGTGGGCGGTATCCAGGAACTCCTTGAAGTCGTCAACGGTGCCGTACTCGGACTGAATTGAGAGAAAATCCGAAATATCGTATCCATCATCCTGACCCGGCGACGGGTACATCGGCAGCAACCAGATACAATCGACGCCGAGATCGCGGATGTAGTCCAGCCGATCGGTCATCCCCCGGAAATCGCCGGTCCCGTCGCCGGAGGAGTCGAAGAACGACTTGACCGGCGCCTCGTACAACACTGCATCCTTGAACCACAGTTCATCGCGGTTCAACATACGTTCACCTCATTCGACGGCCCGTACCGGGCCGGGATAGTCCAAACAGATACGGAGCTTCTAGAAACAGGGTTCTTCGTAGTCCTTCTGCTGCCACACCTTCAGCGAAAAGATGTTGGCGGGGTTCTCTTTGGGGTCAAGATACACAGTTTGATGTGTACCCTGCCAAATATGCGTGCTGTTGGAGAACAATTCGGTGGCCTGGATGTGCGCGTCGGGCGGAATCCCGAGGACATGATATGGCGCCTCGATCGTGGATTCGTGCGGCTGGAACGGGTCAAGGTTGACCACCACCATGACGTGGCTGTCCTGCTCCGGCAAACTCTTGATATAGCAGATCACGCTGTCGCTCGACGCTTGCAGGAATGACAGGTTGTCGTACTCCTGCAACGCAGGATGCTCGCGCCGGATCTGATTGAGCCGAGTGATATCGTCGATGATGTTTCCTGGCCTATCCCAATCCCACACCTTGTGCTCGTACTTCTCGGAGTTGAGATACTCCTCCTTGCCCGCCACCGCGGTGTTCTCGCAGAGCTCATACCCGCTGTAGATGCCATACACCGACGATAGCGTTGCCGCCAGCACGAAGCGCGACCGGAACGCCGGTCGTCCTCCCTCCTGCAGGATGTACGGCAGGATGTCGTGGGTGTTGGTGAATAAGTTCCCGCGGAAATACTCCTTCATCTCGCTTTGGGTCAATTCACTAGCGTACTCCATGATCTCCTGCTTGAAGTTCCGCCACGTAAAGTAGGTGTAGCTCTGCGCGAAGCCAGCCTTGGCAAGCGTGCGCATCACCTTTGGCCGCGTAAAAGCCTCCGAGAGGAAGATCACCTCGGGATTGGTCCGGTGAACTTCGGAGATCAACCACTCCCAGAACGCAGTCGGCTTGGTATGTGGGTTGTCTACCCGGAACGTCTTGACTCCGTTCTTCACCCAAAACAGGATCATCCGCTTGAGTTCATTCCACAGCCCTTGCCAATCTTCACTCTGGAAGTTGATCGGATAGATATCTTCATACTTCTTGGGCGGATTCTCGGCGTATTTGATCGAACCGTCCGGGCGAATGGTGAACCACTCCGGATGCTCAGTGGCCCATGGGTGGTCAGGAGATGCGTTCAACGCGATGTCAAGCGCAATCTCCATCTCATGGTCCTCGGCGGACCGCAGGAGCTCACGAAAATCGTCGATGGTGCCAAGCGATGGTTCGATGGAAAAGTGCCCTCCTTGCTCACTCCCGATCGCATATGGAACACCGGGATCTGATGGACCGGGATTGAGGGTGTTGTTCTTGCCCTTCCGATTGGTCTTCCCAATTGGATGGATCGGGGTAAAGTACAAAACGTCGAAACCCATGTCGCGAAGCCGAGGCAGATGCTTCCCAACATCCTTGAACGTCGCACTAGTTCCCCGCTGAGAGCCAGCGGATCGTGGGAACATCGAGTACCATGCGGCGAACCGCGCTCGCACTCGATCAACGATGACTGAGCGGTAGGGCTCGAATTCGACTGCTGCCACTCGGGAGCAGTGACGTTGTGCGACATCGACCACCACCGGATCAAGCAGGAATTCCAGCGACCTGGCTTGAGTTGTAGCGGGTAGGCTCTGCTCCATCGCTCTGGCAACCGTTGCTGCATCATCACTCCCTGCGCGCCTCAGTACGTCCTCCAGCAGGAGCATTCCCTCCTGAAGCTCCAGACGGACATCCAGTCCGGCGGCAAGTTTCTTGGTGATCTCATCGCGCCAGGTCTCGAAATTGTCCGGAAACGCTTCAACCGTGAATTCATAGCGGGTGTTTTCGTCAACGACGAACGAGCCCTCCCACCGGTCGTTGTCGACGAAGCGCATTTCGGCTTCGCACCATTCGCGATCATGCCAGCGACGATACTTTACAACCGCCGCGATCTTGTCATGACCCTCCCGGAAGATATCCGCAGAAACGGTCAGCACATCCCCCACTTCTCGCTTCACCGGATACCGACCACCGTCGATCGCAGGCGCTACATTCTCCACCAAGACTGGAGATGGAGCTGGAGCGTCAGGGGCAAATGAAACTGTCTTCACGGTCATGGGTCATCCCTTCCCAGGAGATTGAACTTCTACTGCTGATATTGTCTTACATTCAGGCATGAGACGCGATGCCAGAAATGGTGCGTGGCTTCGGCGTGCGTCCTCGTCAGGTTGAAGGGAAACAGGGATTGCATCGCATTGTCCGTCTCAGTCATCTGGTCGTGATCCTGCTGTTGGTCACATCACTGGGAACCGCGCTCGTCCCGCCCGGCACGTTCAACCCGAACGTGGATCCCAACAGCAACGCGGGCTTTCGGGACGTGATGCTGCCAAGGGTGACGGTACTCGCGGCCTCCGTCGACGAGGTTGAGTCACTCGTCTCGAACCGATCCCGCAACATCCTTGCGCTTCAGGGCCGCGCCACGAGCATAGAGACGGTGGTAGCGCAGATCGACGACTATCTTGCTTCGGTAGAGAATGAGGATGAGCATCCCGCTGCCGTGGAGCATTATGAGCTGGGCAGAGACGACGTGTTGGCGGCTATTGACGAAGCACAGTCGGCCATGCGCTCCTTCGATTTCGAGTCGATCCCCGAGCTCATACCGCTGTTCGCTGATGGCGCGGAACACCTGCGAAAGGCGGTAGCGCTGCTCGAAGACGCAGAACCCGCCGGTTCGTCGTAAACTGTTCCATGGGTCGCAGCCATGCGATTCACCCGATGGGCGTATGCCGAAGTGAGAAGCTCCACAACGGTTTCGCTCATCGTGCGCCCATGAAACTGGAGTCAACCACATGAATGAGTACACCGTTCGCTATCAACTCGACGGCGAGGAATTCACCGACCGGCTCGAAGCGGACAACGCCGCTTCCGCCGCCCGCCTCGTCGAGGACCGCCACTTCGAGGACGAAGAGCGCTTCGAGCTCATAGAGGTGCATATGGTCGAGGACGAACAAACCGGTGCGGATGTTCCGTCACTTGAGCAGACAAACTAGTCAGCAAAAATCACCCCGATCGAAGAAGACAACAAGGACTGTGAATGGATCGTCGTGAAGTCTATGGGAGCCCCCGTCCGGGTCGCCCCGCGCCGCTTGGCGCAACATGGGATGGCGAAGGAACCAACTTTGCAATCTATTCGCACGACGCGAAAGCGGTCACGCTTTGCATCTTTACCGCGTCAACTGACAAGCCCGACTACACCGTCGCGCTGGAAGAACGCAATCACGACGTATGGCATGTGTACGTGCCGGGGGTGCATCCCGGCACCCGCTATGGCTATCGTGTAGACGGCAACTACGATCCAACACATGGACTTCGTTTCAACCCCGCAAAACTGCTGCTGGATCCCTATGCCAGAGCCATTGACGGGGCCATCACCTGGGACCCAGCTGTTTCCGGATACAATCTTTCAAAGAAGGAAGACTTCACTGCGGACGACCGTGCGAACGACAAGTTCGTCCCCAAGGGTGTCGTGACCGGTGGCGTGGTCGACTGGCAGGCAGACCGTCGGCCCAACACGCCCTGGCCGGAAACGGTGATCTACGAGGTCCACCCAAAGGGGTTCAGCGCCGCAAACCCGTCGATTCCGGAGGCGTTGCGCGGCACGTGGCTGGGACTCGCGCACCATACCAGCATTGACTACCTTCTGGACCTGGGCGTGACGGCGATCGAGCTCCTTCCGGTTCACGCGTTCGTGGATGACGCCTTCCTCCATGAGCAGCAGCTGAGCAACTACTGGGGCTACAGCACCCTGAACTTCTTCACGCCGGAGCCCCGTTACGCGCAGAGTCAAGATCCGCTGGGCCAGATCGGCGAATTTCGCCATATGGTCAAATCCATGCATGAGGCCGGGATCGAGGTCATACTGGATGTGGTGTTCAACCATACCTGCGAGGGAAATCACCTGGGACCGATGCTCAGCTTGAAGGGCGTCGACAACCGGACCTACTATCGGCTAGAGGACAGGAAGCCCCGCTTCTACACCGACTTCACCGGCACCGGGAATACGCTGGACTTCTCGAACCCTCAAGTGATCAAGATGGTGCTGGACAGTCTGCGCTACTGGGTCGAGGAGATGCGCGTCGACGGATTTCGGTTCGACCTCGCCGTGACGCTCGGTCGAGAACATCCGGAGTTTCTTCCAGGCAGCGGCTTCTTCGACGCCATCCACCAGGATCCGTTGCTCAGCGGCGTAAAGCTCATCGCCGAACCATGGGATATCGGGCCCGATGGGTTTCAGGTCGGAGGATTTCCCACCCTTTGGTCAGAGTGGAACGACTCCTATCGCGACGACATCCGCGGCTGGTGGCTCCAGGGCAATCGGGATCGTGGCCAACTCGCGAACAGGATCGCCGGGTCCTCCGACATCTATGAAGCGAGCGGGCGCGGACCTCGCGCCAGCGTGAACTTTGTTGTGGCACACGACGGATATACGCTGAGAGACCTCGTCTCCTACCAGGACAAGCACAACGAGGACAACGGGGAAAACAACCAGGACGGTCACGATCACAACCAGTCCACCAATTTCGGCGTCGAAGGCCCCAGCGACAACCCGGTGATCCAGGATCTCCGCAGCCGGACTCAACGAAACATGATCGCGACCTTGCTGCTTTCCCAAGGTGTACCTATGCTCGCTCATGGCGATGAGATAAACCGCACCCAGTCGGGCAACAATAATGCCTACGCCCAGGACAATGAGATCAGCTGGATTGACTGGCAGCTTGATCAGGACGACACGGACCTGCTTGCCTTCACGCGCAACGTCGTTGCCTTGAGGAAAGAAGAGCCTCTGCTCCGACGGCGCCGATATTTCCGTGGTCGTCCAGACACACCGAATACGCTCAAGGACGTCGCCTGGCTTCGGCCTGATGGTGACGAGATGACGCATGACGACTGGACCGCCGATGTCGCCGACCCGTTAATTCTCCGGCTGTCCGGAACCGCCATTGACGAAGCCGACGAGCTCGGTGAGCGCATCCGGACCTCGTCGCTGCTCGTTATCCTTCACTCATGGGAGGAAGACATCTCCGTTGTTCTGCCAGATCCAAACGGCGACAGCGGCCAAAAGGCGTGGACGCCGATCCTGTCAACGGACAGGCCCACTGGCATACCGGATGAAATCAGCATCCCAGCGGGCTCAAAGCTCAGCATCCCGGCACGCACCGTCCTGGTGTTCCGAGGCAGCAACGATGCCTGATCGCTAGCTGGCGGTCTCCACCATGATCTGACCGAGAAGCTGACGGAGCCGTTCCGCCTGCACGGGCGACAGGTCACCCAGGAGTTCCGAGAGTCGCTGCTGATACGTCTGGCCATCATTCGCGAGCAGGTGCGTTCCCTGCTCGCTCAGTCGCGCAAGCACCATCCTGCGATCGGCGGGATGAGCTTCTCGCACCGCCCAACCCTGTTTCGTGAGGATATCTACGTAGAGGGTCGCGGTGCGTCGGGCAACGCCAAGCCGGCGGGCGAGTTCGGAAGGGGCGACGCCTTCCTCTCCCACCTTGCCCAACTCCACCAGGGCATTGAACGCTCCGGCGGTCAGGTTCAAGTCTTCCAGCGTCTCCGACGCCCCCCGATCGAGAGCACCCGCGATTTTGATGATCTGGGTGAAGACATCGAACAGCACGTCAGCGGACGGCGTTGCTTCAGACTCAAGCTCTTCCGTCGTCGGTGAAAACCAGCCAGGATGCACACGCAGCCGGTTGTCATCGAAATGGGCCCGCGGACCGCGCTCAAGTAGTGAAGAGTTGCTCATAGCCATTGCGTTCCACCTCGTATTTCCATGCACTGCCAGTTCATACTTTGGTCAGCGCACGTCTACTGACTCCAGGATTGTCAGGTCGCTGATCTGCACCCGGATGTACCTGCAAGTGTAAGAAGTGTCAAACACGGCGGTAGACAGGGAAGACGTGGAAATCGCGAAGCGACCCATCACGATTCTCCCTACTCACCGTAGGGTTTTTCCCTACGCTTGCTCCTCCGAAAGCAAGCCGGCACGAAGCGCGTATCTCACGAGCTCGGCACGATTTGTCAGCCCCAGCTTCTGCATCGCTCGATGCCGATAGGTTTCGATCGTCTTCGGCGAGAGCGAGAGCAACTCCGCACCTTGCTGCGCCGTATACCCCTCAGCGGTCAACTTTACGACTTCCCGCTCCCGGTCCGACAGCACCTCGCCAATATCCAACTCATCGCCGGTACGCATCCGCCCCAGATATCCACGCAGCAGAGTCTTCGTCGCCGCGGGATCCAGAAAGACCTCGCCACGCGAGACTGTTCTAATCGCGTCAAGCAGATCAGTATGGGCACTGGATTTCCGAACGTACCCCGACCCCCCCGCTTCGAGAACCGGCAGGAGATAGCGTTCCTCTGCATGCACCGTAAGTACCAGCACACGAATGCCCAGCCCCAGAGCCGTGATCTCGCTTATGGTGGTCATGCCGCCGTGCGGCATCGACAGGTCCGCAATGACGATGTTTGGTCGCAACTCCGACGCAAGGTTTACCGCCTCGCGCCCATCCTCGGCCTCACCGATGACGGTCATGTCGGCTTGCGCCTCCAGCAACGCCCGCAAGCCCGCCCGAACGACGCCATGATCATCCGCCAGCAGGATTCGTGTGCGAGTGGTTCTGGTGTCAGTCATACGTGCGCTCCTGGGTCCCGAGTTTCAGCCCCGCGCTTGCTACGGGTTGACGGTCGAGAATCTTGTGTACCCTCGCAATGGGCACCGTGGCGATCACTCGCACGCCAGCGGGTTTCGCTCGCTCGACCCTGAGGTTGCCACCAACCAGCGACGTCCTCTCCGCCATCCCGAACACCCCCAACCCAAGCCCGCGCACATCGCCTTGCTCCACGACCGCCGGATCGAATCCGCGCCCGTTGTCGACAATGGTCAACACCATGTCGCTGCCCATCTGTGTCACGGTGATATCAGCGCGGCTCGCGTGAGCATGCTTCAAGACGTTGGTCATGGCTTCCTGGGCGATCCGATACAGCACGAGCTCCAGCTCGGCGGGCAGCCGCTCTCGCGGGCCATTCCACCGATAGCCTACCGGTATATCGGTTTGCTCAGAGTATCGCTGCGCCAGATCCGCCAACGCCTCTCGCAAGCCAAGATCATCCAGTGCCGGAGGGCGCAACTCCAGCGCCAAGCGCCGGACCCCCTCGATTGCCTCCACGGTCGACGCCTCCAGAGACTCAGCCGAGTGCTGAACGCCTGGGTCGTGCGACGATTTCATGGCCGTGATGGTCAGGAGCTGAGCGAAAAGGACTTGCGCGGTGTCATCATGCAATTCCCTGGCAATCCGCTTGCGTTCCTCTTCCTGAGCGTGGATGACCTGGCTGGTCAGTTGCCGCAATTTGTCACGATCGTGCTCCAGCTCGTCAAGGGTTTCATTGAACGACTCCGCCAGTCGGGCCAGTTGTGGGTCCGAGAACAACGTGGCCCGCACGCGGCTTGAGAAATCTCCGGTTCGAATGACGTCGGCGACTTCAGCCAGCCGATCGAGCGGCCGAAAGGCCGCACGAAGCACGAAGTAGTTCACCGCGATGCTGAGCGCCCCTCCGATCACCACGAAGCTGACGATCAATCCGGCGCTTCTCGCCTCGTTGCCCGAGGGCAGCGCCATGGATGTCACCACCGTGCCGACGACCGCACCAATCACGATGATCAGCGCGTTCGCGACAAGCACCTTGTAGAGCAGCGGTATTCCGAGAATACGTTGAAGAAATGAATGAGTCACCTGATAGTTTCATCCCCTGCAAGCCAGGCATCAAGCACTCGTCTCCGACATGGCTCCCTCACCTGTGGTATACACTCCGGGAAATGCGGTGGATCTCGTACAAAAGGATGGATTAATGGCCAGCGCAGCATCTTTTGACATTGTCTCACGCTTCGACCAGCAGGAACTCCGCAACGCGCTCGACCAGGCGGGGCGCGAGATTCGTACGAGGTTTGACCTCAAGGATACCAACACGGAGATCGATGAATCCGACAATCAGTTTACGATAACCACGCAGTCCGAGTACAGCCTGGGCGCGGTCAAGGACATCATCGAGTCCAAGCTCATTGGTCGAAAGCTCTCGCTCAAGATCCTCGACTACCAGACAGAGGAGGAAGCCTCCGGCGCCCGCTATCGCCAGGTCGTGAAACTCAAGGAAGGCATTCCGGACGACATCGCCAAGCAGATATCCAAACACATCCGGGACACCTTCAAGAAAGCGAAGCCGCAGATCCAGGCAGACACCATCCGGGTGCAGGCCAAAAGCCGCGACGAACTACAAGAAGTCATCCAGGAACTCAAGTCGGGCGACTGGCCGGTAGCATTGCAGTTCGTGAACTATCGCTAGCTCTTTACATCGTCGGTGGACGTGACGGATGACTGGTGTTCACGTTTTGCGGGACGAGTTTCCCGTTCAGGCAGGGCCGACGCTACCCGCTCCAGCAGTTCGCTTTCGAGCGGCGAGCCGACTGGGAACACTCGGATCGGCACCCGATCGACATCGCTCCACACCCGCTGAAACATGGCCCACTGATCCAGTGAGGCGCTGATCCCCGACTCCAGTTCCGCCACCAGGGATTTCATCCCTTCTGCCAGATCGGCCTGCATGTCGTCCGTTTTTCGCACATGGAATGGCTGACCGATTCTTAGCTCATGACCCGATTTCACCCGGCGAGTGAAGATCGAGATAAGCGGCGCTCCGGTTTCCCTCGCGATCCTGATTGCGCCCGGTGGGAGCGTGGTGTCTACCCCCATGAACGTGGCATCCATGCCGTTCTGAAAAAAGTCTCGGTCGGTAACGAAGACGGCGAACTCGTTGCGCCTCAATGCCTTCACCACGCTCCGAACGCCAGAGGGTGTCGGCTCTACCATCGTCGCGCCTCGCGCGCCCCTCAGGTAGGTGACGCCGTCGAAGATGAACCGCGAAGTCGTGCGCCCAGTCACCACCGTCAGCTTGTACCCTCGTGCGGAGATCGCCTGGCCGATAAAGTCGAAGCAGCCGACGTGCCCGGTAAACAGGATGCCGCCCTTTCCTGCTGCGATCGCCTCATCGAGGGTAGCCCAGCTTCCAGAGACCAGCCTCACCGAATTGAGAAAAGCCTTGTTCGATTGTCGCGGCATCGTGATCAGGTCCATGAAGTTGCGTGCGGAGTTTCGAAAAACTGACCGAACGATGATCTCCCGATCCTGATTCGTACCGGCATGCAGCATGACTGTTTCGACATTGGAACCTACGTTGTCCGGGTAGGTCTTGCTGCTCCGATAAAACATGTCGCCGCACCGATCGGCGAACCATCCGCGAACTGGCCCCGGTATCAGCCAAAACGCCCAGGAGAAGAACACGGCAATGGCGATGCTCAGCCAATACCGGAATTCGCGACGCTCTTCCTTGCGGAATTGGGGTCTGAACTTGATGCGCGGAGTCGGATCCTCGGACGCAGCGCTGTCTGCCTCCTGAACGCTTGCGTCTTCATCTGCTCGAGGTCGGGTTGCCATTGGTTTCCTTGAAGTATCCCACCGCGTCGATCATCACCGGAATTCCACGCACGATTGTCAACGCCACCGCCGACCACACCAGCGCCCACCCGAACAAGATGTACCAGTCCTTTGTATATAACTCGCCGAGCAGCGTATCGGTGGTGTCCAGCCGTTCATACCCGGCCAGCCCGGTCAGAAACACGAAGCCTGCTGCCTTGGCCCAACCAAAGAAGCCTCGCATAAACCTCCCAGCAGTGAGCCATTCGGTGAAGACGGACCGCATCATGTTGTTTTCACCGAATGGCGTCATGCCGTCGGAGTAGGACAGCGATCGCAGTCCATCCACAATGAAGCCTCGAGTCAATACCAGCAATGGAATCCACACCGGAATCAGGTCGAGATCGGCGAATATAACCCAGAGCGCATTTTCTACGATCCTGTCACCCATAATATCGAATACCGCCCCGAACGAGGAAGTCGAGTTTCGCTTGCGGGCCACCCATCCGTCGAGACCATCGCTCGCAAATACGAGCGCAATCAACACCATGCAGGCAGTCACCACTCGTGCATTGCCAACGTAGATGAGCCAGATCACGAAGAAGAGTAGAACGAGGCGCGCCACAGTGATCAGGTTAGCCAAGATGCGCTCTTCTCCTCATGCGTGAAAGCGAATCGACGGGCATCGCGTGTCGCGATTATCCACCACCGGCGCCTTCGGCTCAACCGTAACCGCGCAGGTTGGTTGGAACCGATCCTCGGAAGGCCAAAAGTTGACATGAATCGTATCAAGAAGTATTATTCGACTATACGTATTGACGGAGGGAGCCTTGCGATGATGAGCCCGGGATACTCAGAACCGCTGTTTGTTATCAGCGTTGCCGCCAGGTTGGTGGAGATGCATCCGCAGACCTTGCGAAAATACGAGCGTGAGGGCTTGATCGCTCCCTCACGCACGTCGGGCAATCTTCGCCTCTATTCTGACGAGGACATTGAGCGCTTGCGACAGGTCAAGTACCTGGTCGAACAGCGGGGTCTCAATCTTGCCGGCGTGCAGATTGTGCTCGAGTTGACTTACGCGCTTCGTGCCCTGCGGCTCAATCTGCAGAGATCACCTTCGGCGAAATCGTGGGTCGCGGAGATCGATGACGTGCTGATAAAGCTCGGATACCTCGACCAGCAACAGGTGCGAGACTCTCGACGGCCATAATCCCACCTAAATGTGCCAGCAACCTTCTTGACGCACAATGGAAGTGGACATACGGCGCACATTCATTACAGGAGAATCCATACTATGGCATCCAACCAGAATTATACCGATAAGGCCCGGCAGGCCATTGTTGCCGGCCAGCAACTCACCCAGCAGAAGTCACTGGCGCAGTATGAGCCCGAAGCGCTTCTGGTTTCCCTGATCGATCAGGAGGACGGCATCGTCCCTCAGATCCTTCTGCGGCTTGACGTCGAGCCGTCGAAGCTGTTGAGCGAGGCAAAAGGTCTCGTCGACCGTGCGCCGAAGCTTCAGTTCAGCGCGGAAGCGGTCGTGAGTTCTGCGCTCAGACAGGCGCTCCAGGTCGCTGAGACGGAGGCTGGGCAGTTCGGTGATGAGTACCTGAGCACAGAGCATCTTTTCCTGGGCATTCTGGCGGGTGAGCGTACCGCTGCCGCGTCCGTGCTCTCTCGCCACGGGATCAGCAAGGACCGGGTATACGGCGCGCTGACGGAGATCCGGGGCAATCAGCGCGTGACCAACGAGAACCCTGAGACCACCTACCAGGCGTTGGAGAAATATGGACGCGACCTCACCGACCTTGCGAGGGACGGCAAACTCGACCCGGTTATCGGCCGGGACGACGAGATCCGCCGGGTCATCCAGGTGCTCTCACGCAGAACCAAAAACAACCCTGTCCTTATCGGTGAACCCGGCGTCGGCAAGACAGCGATCGCCGAAGGACTCGCGCAGCGCATCATTCGTGGCGATGTTCCGGAGGGGCTCAAGGACAAGCGCATTGTCTCCCTCGACCTGGGCGCGCTGATCGCCGGCGCCAAGTTCCGTGGTGAGTTCGAGGAGCGCCTCAAGGCGGTGTTGAAGGAAGTTCAGTCCGCGGCGGGTCAGGTCATTCTCTTCATCGACGAGCTTCACACCGTCGTGGGCGCGGGCGCTGCCGAAGGAGCGATGGATGCCTCCAACATGCTCAAGCCGATGCTGGCGCGTGGCGAGCTGCACGCCATCGGCGCGACCACGCTGGACGAATACCGCAAGCACATCGAGAAGGACGCCGCATTGGAGCGACGGTTCCAGCCGGTTCAGGTCGGCGAGCCCAGCGTGGAAGACACGATCTCCATCCTCCGCGGCCTGCGCGACCGATATGAAGTCCACCACAAGGTGAAGATTCTCGACACGGCGCTGGTCGCCGCGGCAACCCTGTCGGACCGCTACATCTCCGACCGGTTCCTGCCGGACAAGGCCATCGACCTCGTCGACGAAGCTGCCTCCCGCCTGCGGATGGAAATCACCTCGATGCCGGTCGAGCTGGATGAAGCCGAGCGGCGGATCATGCAGCTCGAGATCGAGCGCGAGGCCCTGCTGAAAGAGTCCGACCCCAACTCCATCCTCCGCCTCCAGGCCCTTGAGGAGGAGCTTGCCAATCGCAAGGAGCGTCGAGACGCTCTTCGCTCGAAGTGGGACCAGGAGCGTCAGGCAATCAACAGCATCTCCGAGCTACGGGACGAGATGGACCACCTGCGGGTGGAGATCGAACAGGCGCAGCGAGCCTACGACTACAACAAGGCGGCTGAGCTCCAGTATGGCCGTGCCAAGGAGCTCGACGCACGCTTGCAGCAGGAGGAGGAAAAGCTCGCCAGGCTCCAAACCAGCGGCAAGCTCCTCAAGGAAGAGGTCGACAGCGACGATATAGCCGACGTGGTCAGCCGTTGGACCGGCATTCCGGTCAGCCGCCTGATGGAAGGCGAGATCGAAAAACTGATCCAGATGGAAACTCGCCTCCACGGGCGGGTCATCGGGCAGGACGAGGCAATCCAGGCAGTGTCAGACGCGATTCGCCGATCCCGAGCCGGGTTGTCCGATCCCAACCGGCCGCTTGGCAGCTTTATCTTTCTTGGTCCAACCGGCGTTGGCAAGACCGAGTTGGCGCGAGCGCTGGCGGAGTTCATGTTCGACAGCGAAGGCGCAATGATCCGCATCGACATGTCGGAGTACATGGAGAAGCATGCCGTCAGCCGCCTCATTGGCGCGCCTCCGGGTTACGTCGGGTACGACGAAGGCGGACAACTCTCCGAAGCGATCCGGCGCCGCCCGTACAGCGTGATCCTGTTCGACGAGATCGAGAAGGCACATCCCGACGTGTTCAACATCCTGCTCCAGGTGCTGGATGATGGACGTCTTACCGACGGCCAGGGCAGGGTGGTCGACTTCCGCAACACGGTGGTGATCATGACCAGCAATCTCGGGTCACAGGCGATTCTGGGAATGAACGAATCAAATGTCCCCGAGATCAGGGCCAAGGTGATGGACGCGCTGCGGGCCAACTTCCGTCCCGAGTTTCTCAACCGCGTCGACGAGACGATCATCTTTACCCAACTCTCGCGCGATCAGATTGGCGAGATCGTCGACCTACAGTTGGACGATCTTTCGAGCCGGCTTGCGCAGCGAGGGATGAGGCTGCACCCCACCCTCGAAGCTCGTGAGCTGCTCATCACGTTGGGGTATGAACCTGCCTATGGCGCCCGCCCGCTCAAGCGGGTCATCCAAAAGCGCCTGCTCGACCCGTTGGCGCTCAGACTCCTGAGCGGGCAGATTCGGGAGGGCGAGGATGTCGAATTGTCGGTCGAGAACGGAGAGTTCGTCATTCAGGGTCAGCTCTCCGCGGCTGAGGTCGTGGCGTAGACAACCCACGATTCGTTCGACGAGGTATCTGGACAGGATTGTGTTCAGATACCTTGTCTCGTGTCCGGATCGTCGACGAAAGGTCTATACTCAGCGTATGGATCGGTCAGGTCGATGGCCGATCATCGGATCGTCAGGTGGAGCGAATCCATGGATATTCTGAGTGAATTGGTGAGTTCGGCGTTGACGCTCGGGTTCATAGTCGCGGTGGGCATTGTCATGGCCGCGCTATTCATCATGGTGTTGTCACTCGCCACCGGTATCGACAGCAATATCCAGCAAGAGGACGATCGGTCACGCTGACTTCAGTTGGCATGACAGGCACACCAGAGCCACACCTTCGCAGACCGGGGCCCAATCGTACAAATCAACCGACTTGCCCACTGCGGTTCACCGCAAGGTGGCATCCATGCAAAGGAACTCAGACATGTACCCAGCCAGAGTTCAAAGTGCTCCAGTTTCGTTGCCAGTCAGATTTTGGACGTTCGCCATGGTCGTCGCCTTGATCGTCCTCGCCATTGCTCCGACACAAAGCGTTCAGGCTCAGACCGGATCGTCGTCTGGGGCGATGGAGTTGGCGAGCGTGGTTCCCGAAACCTCGCTTTTCTACGCCTACGCAAATTTTGATCTTGAGTCGGCCCAGGCCCAGCTTACCGCTGAGTTGCTGGAGCGCTCCGGCCTCACCGATACGTTCGGCGACGAGATGATGATGGATGACATGTCATCGGACGTTCCTGAAGGCGCGGAGATCGCCGTTGTGGTCACGTCAATTCCGGAAACGCCTGATGTCAGCGTCGCTGAGGTCTCCCTCGATCCGCTTTCGGCAACCCAGGACCTTGACGACGGTGGGTACGCGCTGATCATCACCAGCGACAACGTCCAGGAAGAGTACGAGGAACTCTTGGAAAGCATCGACATGAACGTCGAGTTCTCCGGTGGCGACGTGACCACGACTGAATACAACGGTGTAATGATCACGTCCTACATTCCGGAAGACGGAGACGACTTCACCGAGCCCTCCGCGGTGGCGCTGGTGGGTGACTACGCCATTCAGGCAGTCTACGCGGAAGACATCCAGCCGATCATCGATACCGCCGCGGGTGCCGTGCCGGCTCTGGACACGAACGGGAACTTCCTGTCCCTCACGGGCATGCTCCCCGCCGAGCACCTGGCGCTTGGTTTCATCAATGGCCCTGCCGCAGTCGAAGCGCTGAAAATGTCGTCGCCAGAAGTAACCCGGAATGTCGATCAGAGAGCGCTCGACGCTCTCGACGCCTGGACGGCCTTCAGCTTTTCCGCCGAGGAAGCTGGCTTCCGGCTCGAAACTCGCTCGATCGCCAATGCCACTCCATTCGAGGAGATCACACCGCTCGACGGGTCGTTCCTGGATCGGGTTGATTCCAACGCGTTGCTGGTCATCAACGGCAGCAATATCGACGCGACCGGTCTTGTCAGCACGTTCGCGCTACTCCTTGCGGGCGGTGTTGCCGGAGAGGATCCACTGGCCACGCCAGTTGCCGGCGCAACTCCCACCAGTCCGGAAGAGTACTTCGCCAGCGCCGAATCATTGCTCGGGTTCAATCTGAAGACCGACTTCGTCGATCAGTTGGTGGGCGAGTTCGGTCTCGCGATTTCGCTGGAAGGCTCGGTCATGGACAGCAGCGCGCCCCCAGCGGTCGACGCGATCATGTTCTCCGAGCTCGACAATCCTGTGCCAGTCCAGGATGCGCTATCCAAGATTTCCTTCATCATCGGAGCCGGCATGGGTGACGTGGGCGCCATCGAAACCCGCGACGTCAATGGCTCACAGGTCAGCGTGGTCGATATCATCGAAACAGGCGTGGCCGACAGAGCGGAATTCGGTGTGGTCGACGGCGAGCTGGTGATCTCGGTAGGCAACGGCCTGGACGACTACCTGGGCGCTGTTGAGTTTCCCTTGTCCCAGGACGCCAATTTCACTGCCGTCATGGATCAGCTCCCGACCGATTACGGAAGCGTGGCCTACATCAATCTGCCTGTTGTGCTGTCCATGGCAAGCCAACTTGAAGGTTCCTTCGGGGCCGGAATTACCGACGCTGATCCCTCGTGCGGCGACTATGCCACGCAGACAGACGCCCAGGCAGCCTACGACGAGGACCAGTTCGAGAATTTCCAGCTTGACCAGGATTTTGACGGCGAAGCGTGCGAGGATTTCTTCAATCCCGTGGTGGCGACTCCCGAGGCATCGGGGAATCCGTATCCGAACGTCGTCGGCCTCGCGTCAGTATCCACGCAAGAGGACGGAGTCAACGGCACCACAACATTCCTCCTCATTGACGGAGAGTAAACCTT
>JACCVC010000272.1 GCA_013698305.1 Chloroflexia bacterium | reverse complement strand
CTCCCGGTCGATCGGGAAGCTGGTGGTGGTGAACGCCGCCACCCCGAGCGGGCACTTGTTCACTCGCTCCCATGCCGACGCCAGCCGGGCGTTGTCCCGCTCGAACGGTCCCAATACGCCCATCAGGTGATGCGCCAGCGTGGTTGGCTGGGCCGGTTGGGTGTGGGTGACACCTGGCATCAGGGTGACGTGGTGCTGCGAGATCAGGTCCAGCAGCGCCTCCCGAACCGTCAGAACCTGATCCTGCAAGCCGACCAGCCGCTCCCGGACCATCTGCCGCGCCATCACCGCGTCGAGATCGTTGCGGGACCGCGCAATCTGCACGTTTCCTCCAGCCTCCGCTCCCGCCCGCTCGATCAACCGCTGCTCGACCGCGAAGAAGAGGTCTTCAACAGCGGGCGCATACGTGAACGCGTCAGGTCCCTCCTGCTCAACTTCTCGATTCGCCTTCAGCAGCGCCGCCGCCTGCCCCCGAGGGATGATCCCGGCTTCAGCCAGCATCAGCGTGTGCGCCTCGTTGGCCGCCATCATGTGCGGAAACATCAGGCGCTGCGCCTCGCCGAATGCGGGTTCCAGCACGTAACGCTTGTAGTCGGGATGAGGAAAAATGTCACTCACGATGAACAGGTCCTTTCAGCCTCGTCGGCATTCATCTGGGCGGTCGAGCACTGGTCGTGCGGAGACCGCTCCATGATGAGTGGCTTCCAGCCGTATAATCGCATCATGTCAACGCTTGCCGGCATCTACGAGGAGCTGTAGTCCATGAAGGGTGATCCAGGGCAGGCAGCGTTGGAGGAGCTGCACCACTTCGACATCCGCCGCGAGGGACGTGGGTGGTCGCGCGAGGAAGCAGATCGGAACTACCGCGCTCTTCATGAGCACCCGGCAAGATGGAGATGGTGGACGGGAAGTCCTACCACAGCGAGGCGCAGCGAATCACGATGCTCGGATGGCTGCTGGAGATGGTCGGGGAAGACGCCGCGGTGCGGCTTGGTGATCCGCAGGTCTGGCGCGCGGCAGTGGGTAGCCTGACGGATCAGCCTGACAACCTGGACCGATAGAAGGGCAGCATATGGCCGAACCTGCGACACCGCAACGAGCAATGAGTATCGAGGAGTACCTGGAACTGGAAAGGGACGTGCCCATCCGCCACGAATACGTGGACGGCTGGCTCCATGCCATGACCGGCTCCTCTCGACGGCACAACCTGATCGCGGGACGAATCTTTCGCATGCTTGCCGATGCCGCGGACGACACCTCGTGCCGCGTCTACATCAATGACATGAAGGTGCGGACGCCGAACGACCGCGTCTACTATCCGGACATCATGGTCGTCTGCGAGCCGGAACCGGACGATCCGTACCTGGAGCATGCTCCCTGCTTGATCGTCGAAGTCGCCTCACCCAGCACCACGGACAAGGACCGGCGCCAGAAGCTGACGGACTACCAGGCCATCCCCAGTCTGGACGCCTATCTCCGCGTCGATCAGGACAGGCGGCGCGTCGAGCGCTACTATCGTGACCAGGACGGTACATGGCTCCATGCCACGCTGATCGGCGACAGCACCGTCTCTGTCCCCTGCCCCGAGACCGAGCTGTCCATTGCGGGCATCTACGAAGGGTTGTAGCGATGTCACAATCCACCGCGCCGCAGCGCCAACTGACCATCGAACAGTATCTCGAGCTCGAGCACGACGCGCCGATCCGCCACGACCTGGTCGGCGGCTTTCGCCATCCGGTGCCCGAGACCTCTCCACGGCACGACCGGATCGTCGACAACATCTACCGCACGCTGGTCGAGACCGCCGAGTGGCTGGCCGAGAACACCGAGGACACCGACAACCCGCCGTGCCGGATCATGACGCGAACAGTCAATCTGCTGGCCTTCATGGACGCCGTCTACTATCCGGACGTGATGGTCGTCTGCGCCGCGGAGCCTGACGAGCACGGGATCGAGCACGCGCCCTGCCTGCTCGTCGAGGTGATGACACCCGGCCACGAAACGATCGACCAGATGGAGAAGTGGGGCGCTTACAACCGGATCCCTTCGCTCAGGATGTACCTGGTCGTTGATCCCGACCGCCGCCGGGTGGAGCGTCACCTCCGCACCAGCAAGGGCGTGTGGCTGCATGCCGTCGATGTTGACGACGGCGAGTTCAGCATCCCCTGCCCGAGGTCGTACCTGCGGCTGGACGAGATCTACGAGGGGGTATAGACCCTACCCGCTCACCTCTTTTCGGCACGACGCGATCAGGAGACCCGGTCGAGCTGGCGCACCCGGTACTGCGGCGCTTCGCCTCCCTCTCCCGAACACCCTCCCGTCGGAACGGTCCCCACCACCTCGACCCTGGCCTCGTAGGCGCCTGACTCTGTTGCGTCGGCGTTCTGAAACGAGATGCGAACGTCGGCGCTGGTGCCATCGTCGCTGGTCGCCAGCGTCTCTCCGCGCTTGCCATAGCCCAGCCACTCCCACCCTTTGCGACGGAGGATCTCCCGCTCCGCCACCTGCTCGAACGGCGCCGTCACACCAGCCCATCCGCGGCAGCATCGCGAGACCTCGAAGACCGACCCCGTCCTCTGCACGATCTGCGCGGCCAGCCGCTGGTCGAGATGTCCCCAGGTGCGACCCTCGGGCAGGTCGATCAGCGTCGGGGCGAACCGGTGACCGCCGATGTGGCTGGCGCGCCACACCCGAAGCGTGTCGCTGGCCCACGACTCTCGCAGCTCCCGGTAGATCGGATAGCCGAACGTTGCGCAGCAGGCGTCCCTGGCTCCGTGCGTGCAGACCAGCATGTCCCGGATGTGCGCCGTGTCCCGTTCGTACCCGGTGAACCGGCCGAGTCCATCCGGGTCATCCGCCAGCGCCAGGACACACGGCGCCACCTCCCGCTCGGGCAGCATGAATTCCCGCTTCTGGAACGCAACGAATGGCGCGGCGGGGCGACGCAAGACCATCACGCGCGTCTGGCCGGGATGGTCGTCACCGGGATCGGGCACGAGCGCAGTGAATCGCGCCCGTCCGACCCGTTCCGACTCCAGATAGACGTCGATCGCCTCCGCCAGCTCTGGAGGGAACCGGGAGGAGTCGGTGACCGCCGATTTTCAGGGCAGGGCGATCTCGACGGTCAGGTAGGTGTCGAATGATGATCCGGTGCCGGCCGGGTCGTCTCCCGCGGCCATCGAGACCTTCGAGCAGAAGCGGCGGTCGGCCTCGCGCCGCACGGCGATGGCCGCTGGTGCGGTGTCCATGATCATGTCCAATGGTCGTGTCCCTCATCCAGTGAAACGCCGGTCAGGTCAGCGCCTCTCGCAATGCCCGAAGCAGCAGCTCCGCCGCGAGGTAGGTGCCGCCGTTGTAGATCGATTGCGGCAGCGCGAGCACCTGCCCCGCCTGAACGGAGGGAAGCTGATCCCAGAACGGGTTGTCCTCGAACACCTCGGCGCCGAAGCTGACCGCGTTTTCGCCGGGATCGGGCACCACGATGAGATCGGCTTCGAGCTGACCCAGCCGCTCCTGGCTGACGGTCACGAACCCGGCATCCTCCGCCGATTCATCCTCCGGCCCGTTGTCGACCGGGTATCCGGCCTCCTCGGCCACGCTGCCCGCGAATCCGCCGGTGCCGTCGATGCGGAAGGTGCCGCCGTCCGCGTCCGCACGAATGAACGAAGCGTTGCCTGAATCAGCGTGCTGGCGCGTGGCGAGACGCCGGCCCGGTCAAGACTGGTCGTGTGAGATGCGAGAAGGGTACGTCATATGTCGATGCTGATGGGTGTTGGATGCCCGGTAAGGATGACGGCCACGGGGTGAGGACGCGGTAGAAGCCGCCTACCCCTTCACTCCGGTGAGCGCGATTCCCTTGATGATCTGCCGCTGGAAGATCACGAAGACGATGATCACCGGGATCGTCGCCATCGCCGCCGCCGCCATGATCAGGTGGAACGCGCTCCCCGCCTCGCTGGAGAAGAACGCGATCCCGACCGGCAGCGTCCGCATCTCCTCCGATCTCACCACGATCAGCGGCCAGATGTAGGCGTTCCAGTTGCCCAGGAACGTGAAGATGCACAGCGCCGCCAGGGCCGGCTTCACCAGCGGCAGCGCGATCTTCCAGAAAATCCGGAACTCCGAGAACCCATCGATCCGCGCCGCGTCGATGAGGTCGTTCGGCACGCCCATGAAGAACTGCCGCATCAGGAAGATGCCGAAGGCGCTGATCACGCCGGGGAACATGATGCCCCAGTAGCTATCCGTCCACCCAAGGTTGATTGACATCACGAACCACGGTATCACCAGCATCTCGGTCGGCACCATCAGCGTGCTCAGCATCAGCAGAAAGATCACGGTCCGGCCCGGAAACCGGAACTTCGCCAGCACGTAGCCGACCAGCGAGTCGAAGAAGGCCACGCTCGCGGTCGTGATCAACGCCACCACCAGGCTGTTGAAAAACCATCGCGCGAACGGTGTCTCGTTCAGCACCTCCCGGTAGTTGCCCAACGTCGGATCAGGTGGGATCAGCGACAGGGAATAGATGTCTGAGGCGTCCTTCAGCGACGACGCCACCATCCAGACAAACGGGAAGACCATCCCCAATCCACCGATCAGCAGGATCAGGTACAGCAGGAACCGGGCGACCGGGCGTCGCCAGTCCTTCTTCTGGACGACGGTCGATGCCGCCTGTCGAGTCGTGCCCTTTTGGTCCATGACCGCGTCCGGTTGGGCGTGCGGTAGAGATTCGCTAGTCATACGCGCCTCGCGACAGGAATTTCAGCTGCACAACCGTGATCAGCAGAATGACGACAAACAACACGACCATCATCGCCGCCGCATACCCCATCTCCGACGGCAACGACTGGAACGCCGCCTGATAGACATAGAGCACCACGCTGATCGTGCTGTCGAGTGGACCACCGGTGCCGGCGCTGCTCATCGAGCGGATTTGGGTGAAAACCTGCAGGTTGCTGATCACGCCGGTCACCACCAGGAAGACGATCGTCGGGTTGAGCAGCGGCATGACGATATCCCGGAATGTTTGCCAGCCCGAGGCGCCGTCGACTGACGCGGCGTCCAGGTAGTCTCCGGGGATGCTCTCCAGCCCCGCCAGGAAGATCACGATCTGAAAGCCGAGCCCCTGCCAGACCGTCGTCGCGATGATGGCGTAGATCGCGGTGCCGGGGTCACCGAGGAAACCCGACTGCGGCAGCCCCAATCTGCTCAGCACATCGTTGAAGACGCCATTCGGCGTGTACATCCAGCGCCACACCCATCCCACCGCCACCAGCGAGGTAATGTATGGAATGAAGTACAGAACCCGATAGAATCCGACAAATCGGATCAACCGCTGCAAGCCGAGAGCGACCACGAGGCTGAACAACAACCCAGCGGGCACACCCACCACCACGTAGATCCACGTGTTGCGAAACGCCTTCCAGAAAACCTCATCGTCGAATACCTCGCGGTAGTTCTCGAGTCCGATGAACGGACGATCGAGCGCGATGGGATCCCATTCATGCAAGCTCATCCAGAACGCAAACAGCGTCGGGCCGATCCGGATCGAGAGAAAAAAGATCAGCGGAACCGCCAGAAACAGATACGCCCAGATCCACTTGCGGCGTTCCAGGGTGAGCCGCATCGTTGCCCCCTCGAAACCGGCAGGGGCGACCCTCTGTGGCCACCCACAAACCGGGCTCTTTGAACTCGGGCAGGCCTACAGGTCTGCCCCTACAGACAGGCTGTGGCTAGCCTGGTCAACATGTGTGCGGCTACCCCTCGTCGATCGCCGCCCAGTACTCGTCGAGCCGCTCCTGGGTTGACGCTTCGGCCTCCGCCACCGCCGTCGCCGCATCGACACCGTTCAGAATCACCTGGTCGAACGCATCGATCACATCCTGTCGCAGGGCCGCTTCGTCAACCAGGAATGTCGCATACGAGAACGGCAACGATTCGATGAATGGCGCCAGCTTCTCGTCACTGGTGAACTGCTCTTCCTCAGCAAGGGCCGACAACGCCGGCAGCTCGCCAGTGGCGGGCGTCCACTGCCGCATCACATCCGGCGACGAAAGGAAACTGATGAACTTGTGCGCGGCAATATTCTTGTCGCCCTCGGCGGCGTTGCGCGTGATCGTGTTGGCCCAGAAGGACGCGAAGCTCGCCTGCTCCACGTTGCCGGGCAGCGGCACGATGCTGTAGTTGAGTTCGGGCGCGTTGGTCGTGTACGCGCCGACCCGATACGATCCGTCGACATGCAGCGCCGCCGCACCATTCTGGAAAGCCGTCGCGCCATCGGTCTGGAAGCCCGACTGCGTGACTTCATGCTCCAGCAGGAAGGCAGCCAGCCATTCGAATGCCTCGACACCCTCCGGCTCCGACCAGAAGACCTCGCGGTTGTCCTCGGAATAGGGCAGCAAACCGTTCTGCCGGATCAGACATTCGCGCCACCAATGGTGACCCTGCCCGCCGATGTCCCAGGTCATGCCCACAACCTCGAAGTTGTCACCGTCCTTCTGCGTCGTGGCAATCGCAACCTCGACGGTTTCCTCCCAGTTCGTCGGTGGCTCGACTCCCGCCGCTTCGAGCAGGTCGTTGTTCACGAACAGGCCCAGTGTTCGCACCGCCGTCGGCAGCGCGTAGTACTCCTCACCAACCCGGGCGGCCTGCACCATGGGGAAGTATTCGGACTCGATCACGTCATGCGGAAACGCATCCTGCGAAAGCGGCTGCAGGAACTGCTGCTGCACGTAGGCCGGTATCCAGCCATAGAACACATTCAGCACGTCCGGGCCTTCGCCCGCCTGAACCGCGGCCGCGACCTGCTGGCGAAAGTCGTCGTAGGGGAAGTTGCGTTGTCGGACGGTGATGCCGGGATTGGCTTCATTGAACTGAGTGATTAGCTCTTCGACAAGCGTCGTCTTGGACTCGAACTCGTACTGCCAGTATTCGATAGTGACGTCGCCGCTGACCTCCATGCCGGAAAGGTCAAACCCTGCCGATGCCGCTGGAGTGGCTTCCTGCGCGGCCGCAGACCAACCTCGACCGGCCAGAGCCGCCGCGCCAGCGGCGCCCGCGCCGTACTTCAACGCCGTCCGGCGGTTGATCGATGTGTCGGACGTCTTGAAACGTGACTTGCTCATCTCTTGCGTCTCCTTTGCCTATACGGGATTGACCCAAAGTTGAATGTGCACCACAGGCCCGATCGCCGTCTTGCGACCTGTACAAGGTGCCCATGCATGGTGTGCCATTATCCTATGAGACATATGCTCTTTTGGCAACGCGCCGACCAGCGAACCGGTCCTGTTGCCGCGCATGACACCGCAGAACTAATGCTACGCGCCCGGCAGATCCTGGCGCGGGGGATCGAGGGCGCCCAGCGGCACATCGAGGAGCTGGGCGGCATTGCCGCCGAAGATCAGTTGCAGGTGCTCGTGCGGCATGTTCATGAACCGGCAAATCCGGATCTGATCCTGCAGATAGCGTAGCGCAAACCCGCGCGGGAACCAGCTCGAATCGCTGCCGAAAATGATCCGCTCCGGCCCGACCGTCTCGTAGAACCGCCGAAACACCTCGTCCAGCGTCAGCTTGTAGGGCATCCACCGCACCCACTGGTTCGATCCAGAACTATCGACCGAGACATTCGGGCACGACCAGCACAGGAACAGCAGCTCGGTGATGTGCTGGATGCCGAAATGCGGTATGACAAAGTCCACCGTCGGGAAGTCCCGCGCCACCGGTTCCAGCACCGCCGGCGAGATGTTCGGGTGATAGCTCACGCCCCCCGCCGCGCCGAGCATGCCGAAGTGACACAGCACCGGGATTCCCAACCGCTCACAGGTCTCCCATACCGGGTACAGCGCTTTGTCGTTGATCAGCAGCGGCACCGTTGGCGCGAGCAGTTTGAGCGCCTTGAGCCCGAGCTGTGTGACAGCGCGCTCCAGCTCTTCGGCGGCGTCAGGCAGGGTGATGTCGTGATGCGCGAAGCCGATGAACCGGTCGGGGTGCATCTTCACCACTCGCGCCAGCTCGTCGTTGTCCTGCCCGGTCACGAATCCGATCCGCTCGATGCCGTAGGTGTCGAGCTCGGCGACCCACCGCTCCGCCTGGACCTCGCTCGATTGCTGTTCCGATTCGGGCTCGGGAAAGTCGAACGCCAGCCGCCAGTTGTGACGGGTCTGGGCGAGCGCGTCGCCTCGCCGCTCGTGCCGGGCGACCGCCGCCGGATTGTCGACCGGACCGGTCTCGCGCGGCTCCGGACGATGACCGTGCCCCATATTCGTCTTGATCGGGAAGTGCGCGTGGAAATCGATAACGTGAAGGTCCTGGAACACGTTGCCTCCGGTTTGTCCATCCCATCAGCGGCACCTACCTTCCGCTGTTCAATGGCGGCATGCTAGCAAGGAGTCAACCGGCTGGCAAGATCGTCACAGGCACGGTGCGCAAGATCCCACTCAGCGGCAGAAGTCCAGGATCGTCCCGGTCAGAATCTCCGTCAGGTGTTCGATCGAGGAAACCGTAGCCCACTCTTCCGCGGCGTGCGCTCCGCCACCATCGACCCCGAACAGGAGGCACGGAATCCCGGCCGCCTGCAGGAGGGCACAATCCGTCCAGAACGGCTCGCCCCGGACCGCGGGCGGACGCCCAAGCATCTTCGTTGCCTGCTCCCGCACGACGCGAACGATGGGCGCATCCGGGTCGGCCTCGAAGGGGTATCGCTCCAGACCGCGACGGATGCGCCACGAGAAGTCCGGTACGGTGGAAGCGAGATGTTCCAGACTCTCGACAAGCTCGCGCTCGACACTGTCCCCTGTCTCTCCCGGAACGGTCCGGCGCTCGATCGTGACGTGGCATTCTGCCGGGTAGCTCGACGCCTCCTCACCGCCGCGAATGGTCGAGGCGTGGACCGTTCCAGTCCCCAGCAGATGATGCGGTCGACCCGTTTCCAGCCGCTGCCCCCACCGCTCGACGGCGACCAGAAAATGCCCCGCCTTGGCAATCGCGTCGATTCCGAGCTCGGGTCTGGAACCGTGAGCCGCCCGTCCCTGCACGACGATGTCGAACCAGACGAAGCCCTTGTGCGCCAGCGTCAGCTCGAGATGGCTGGGTTCGGTCACGATGCCGGCATCAACGATGAAAGCAGCCAGCACCTCTTCCGTGCCGTGGCTGGAATGCTCCTCATCGGCGACACAGGCGACGAGCACATCGCCGCGCAGGTTCTCACGTTTTGCGCGAGCGGCGGCGACCATCATCGACGCAACTCCGCTCTTCATATCGAAGGAGCCACGACCCGAAAGCCGACCGTTCTCGATATGTGGATTCAGTGGGTCACCGTCGTAGCCCGCCAGCGTCACCGTGTCGTAGTGGCCATTGAGCATGAGTGATCGCCCACCGCCGCTCCCCCGAGCAACGCCGACGATCGATGGCCGTCCGGCACGTGACTCCAGCCGGTGAACTTCGAACCCCTGCACCGCAAGCCACGACCCGCAGTACGTTGCGATCTCGGCTTCACCCGGTGCGCCCGGTACAAGGTCGGGATTGACGGATGGTATCGACACCAGCTCCGCTGTCAGTGCGACTGGATCCAGGTCATCTGCGTTGGCGGTCACCCGAGCTCCTTCGCCGTCACATCCCATCCATCGCGGCTTCCAGCTCCGGCAGCAGCACGACGCTCTCCTGCTCGCTGGGATCGGTGCGCGCCAGCTCACACGTGCATGGCTCGTCCGACGTGTTCATCGGCAGGTGCGGCATGTTGGCGGGAATGTAGAGCATTTCGCCAGCCCGCACCACCAGGTGCTCCTTCAGCCCCTCGCCGTACCACATCTCCGACTCGCCACTGATCACGTAGATCGCGGTCTCATGGGCTTCATGCAGGTGCGCCGCCGCTCGCGCTCCCGGCGGCAACGTCAGCAGGTGCATGCTGATTCCCGTCGCGCCGACCCGCTCGGCGGAGATTCCCTCCGTGTACGTCAGTCCCTGCTTGCCGTCGTAGGTTCCGCCTGGCCGAACCACGGCGCATGTTTGTGCCGTCTGCATGATTGCCTCCTGCACTCCGCCGGACTCCAAAGCACGCCCACGCCCAAAAGCCCACGATAGATTCTTTGGTATACTACAATGTAGTATACCATCGCCTGGCGAAAAGAAGGGTGAGACTGGGATGCCCCGAAAGATTCGCCAGCTCAAGGCGGACCTGAGACGGGTTGGCTTCGTTCAAATCAGGAACCGAGGCAAGGGAAGTCATTCAGCGTGGCAACACGCCGACTACCCCGACACAATCATCTTGTCTGGGTCCGATGGTGAAGATGCGAAACGATATCAGGAAAAGCAAGTCGAACACGCCATCAAAACGATGGAATCTCAGTTGTGACGAGTCACTATCATCTCGGATCAACAAACCATGAGCAGCATGCACCGTGCCGACCCTGCAACCGTCGAGCCGCTTGAGTCACATGTCAATGTCGACGTGACGGAAGCCGACATTGCGGACGCACAACGATACGCGTATGAGATTTGGTGGTCCGATGAGGATAGCGCCTACCTTGGACGTGCAGAAGAGATGCCAGGCACCATGAGCCATGGTGATACGCCGGAAGAAGCGCTCTCCATGACTATCGAGGCGCAGGCATTGGCCCTGGTAACTATGCGCCACTGGAATCGATACGTGCCTCCTCCTCGGGAGAAGGTTTCAGTTGTCACCATTCGTGAACTGGGGTTCGACCAACCACCGACATTGACTGCCGATGACGTGCGTGCCG
>JACCVC010000293.1 GCA_013698305.1 Chloroflexia bacterium | reverse complement strand
TTCGGAGGCGGTCTCTTCGAATGTGAGCCGGAGCATCGGCACGCAGTCGAAGCCGATTATCTCGGCACAGATGCACGCACCGCCCGCGTTCGACTGGATGAGCTGGTGGACTCTCGCACATCCCTGACCCCCGGATAATCCAGCCCACGACGTACGCCCGCGCACGCCCCCTCTGCCTGTGGATAATTGAAAGGACAGGAACGCATAGCTGGCCGAGTGTCATGCACGATCATCGCGCCTGGCCAACGTCACCCATGTGTGCCTTGTTCACTATTGAGCTTACCTGAACCAGGGGAGCGTCATTGTCATTCTCGACAAATCCAGGACCGGACCTGCCCGGCAGACTTCCAACCGAGCAGCGAAATCCCGAGACAGTCAACATCGACCAGGTCGACACCCTGACGATGGTGCAGCTCCTGAACGCTCAGGATGCTACTGTCGCCGGAAGTGTCGAGCGTGCGCTCCCCGAGATCGCGCGGGCGATCGACACCATCACCGAGCGCATGAAACGATCTGGCCGCCTGATCTACATTGGCGCCGGGACTTCGGGCCGCCTAGGAGTGCTTGACGCCTCCGAATGCCCGCCCACGTTCAACACCGACCCAGGTGTTGTCATCGGGCTGATCGCCGGTGGTGATCATGCGCTCCGCAACCCGGTCGAGAACATTGAGGATCGTCCAGAAGAAGGCGTCTTCGCGCTCGAATCCATTCACCTGAAGTCCGGAGATGTTGTCGTCGGTATCGCCGCCAGTGGCCGCACGCCGTTCGTCATCGGCGCATTGCAATACGCAAGGCAGATTGGAGCTATTGCGATCTCCCTCAGCAACGTTTCCAGCAGCGTGATCGCCCAACACGCCGACATCGAGATCGCTATCGTCACCGGCGCTGAACCCATCACCGGCTCGACCCGGATGAAGGCAGGCACAGCCCAGAAGATGGCCCTCAACATGTTGTCGACCGGCACGATGATCCGCCTCGGAAAGACCTTCGGCAACCTGATGGTGGATGTGCAGCCATCCAACGAAAAGCTCCGGGACCGAGCGATCCGCATCGTCGCGGAGGCGGCCGAGATCGACCGCGATTCGGCGGCGGCGCTGCTCAACGCCACCGCGGGCCACGTGCGCACCGCTCTCCTGATGGGGCTCCTGAAAATCGATCAAGACGAGGCGGAGACACGACTCGAACGAGCCGGCGGGGTGGTCCGCCAGGCAATTGACGTCGATCTGACGTGGTGACCTCCGAGTGGTTCATCGGCATCGACGGCGGCGGCACCAAGACCGACCTCGCCTTGATCGACACCGACGGATCGCTCGTGGGCCGCGTGCAGGGTTCTTCGTCAAACAGAACCGTCGTGGGTCCGGAAGCGGCGAAGGACGTGCTGCAATCGCTGATTGACGAGACAATCAGGCAGGCAGGCGTCAAACGAAGGATCACTGCTGGCTGGATAGGCCTGGCGGGAGCTGACCGACCCGAAGACAAGGCGATGTTCCGCGTTGCCCTTGCGAATCGCATCGACAACATCCACATTACCAACGACGCCGAGTTGGTGCTCTCGGGAAACCCTGACGGCATCGGTATCGCCCTGATCGGGGGCACAGGCTCCATTGCCTTCGCCCGGAACGAAGCCGGCGTCTCCGGACGCTCAGGAGGATGGGGTCACATCTTCGGCGATGAAGGCAGCGCCTACGGCGTCGCCGTCGATGCACTACGTGCCGTCGCCGCGGCGACCGATGGGCGTGGACCGGAAACGACCCTGACCGGTTTGCTTATGAGCCACTGGCGGGTGGCAACACCGCAACAGTTGATTCTCACGATCTATGGCGCTGAGGTGCGCAAGAGCGACATTGCCGCCTCCGCCCCGGTCATCGTGAACGCCGCTCGTGAAGGCGACGAGGTCGCACTGCGACTTTTGGACTCGGCGGCCGTCCAACTTGCATCACTCGTCGGCTCGCTCCTCCAACGAGTCCCATTTGCAACCCCTCCGTCCGTCGCGGTGACCGGCGGTTTGCTGCTTCAATCACCGGAGCTTCGGGCGCTCGTACGCCAGGAGCTTGTCGACCAACCGTGTCAGGTGGAACTCACGCTGGTAGAGGATCTGGCAGTGAGCGCTGCCCATGCGATTCGGATTGAGACGTTGAAAGGCAGAGCATGACGACGACACGAGTGCTTCGGGGCAAGGCGCAGTTTGGCTCACACCTCGAGCCCGCTACGGTCGTGATCGAGGACGGCCACATTCATGCGATCAGCCGAGGTCAGGAGGCGTCGGGCAATTTCGCCGAATCTGTCTCGATCAGCGATGTCGATGTCATCTCCGCCGGGCTGATCGATCTCCAGGCCAACGGAGGCAACTGCCACGAGATCGGCAACGACCCGGCGGCCCTGGACGCCGTTTCGGCATGGTTGCCGGAGACCGGCGTGACGTCATGGTTGCCTACCGTCGTCAGCGCCTCTGCCGGCTTCTACCCCAGCGTGTTCGACGCCTGGGACCGCATCAACCCGAGCTCCGGCGCGACTCCTCTCGGCTATCACCTCGAAGGTCCGTTCCTTTCTCCTCAGAAAAAAGGGGCGCATCAGTTGCGCCACATCGAAGAGGCGAACCAGACGCTCTTTGAAACGTGGCTGGAACAATCGTCGATCCGGCTGGTCACCCTCGCTCCAGAGCGGGACGATGCCGTACGACGCATCGAGACACTGTCTTCACACGGGATCGTGGTCAGTCTGGGCCATACCAACGCGACGTACGAGCAGTTCAAGGCAGGAATCGACGCTGGCGCCACCAAGGCGACGCACCTCTTCAACACGATGTCCACGATCCACCATCGCGACCCTGGCGCGATGGTTGCCACCCTCAACGACGTTCGCATCACCGCAGGACTGATCCCTGATGGCGTCCATACCCATCCCGGCATGATCGACCTGGCGATTCGCACCAAGGGCATCGACCGCATCGTCATCGTCTCCGACATGATGTCCGCTGCCGGTCTCCAGCCAGGAATCTATGGGCTTGGTGGGCAGGAGGTCACCGTCGACGACCTCTCGGCGCGGCTCGCCAACGGGACGCTTGCCGGATCGATGCTAACCATGGACCAGGCGATAAGGAACCTGGTTGACTGGTCGTTTGGCTCGTTCGGCGAAGCTCTCCACATGTGTACCGCGGTACCGGCGCGGGTAATCGGGGAATCGAATCGAGGCGAGTTGCGTGCTGGTGCAGTCGCCGATCTCACCATCTGGACCGCTGATCTCAACGTCTCGGAGACTATCGTTGGAGGCACGACGGCCTGGCGACGCTGACACCGGCTCGTTCGTCGCAATGGCATACTGGACACCGATACTCGTTCCTCTCGTGTATGGCGCAAGCATCGCAGGGAACACGCAACGCATAGAGCAATTCTCCAGGAGGAGCCATGAGCCTGTCGCTCGAGGATGTAAACCATGTGGCATCGCTTGCCCGCCTCGGCCTCACCGACGCTGAAAAGGAAACCCTGCGCGAACAGCTTTCCTCGATCCTCGGGCATATCGAGGTGCTAAGCCAGCTGGACACCGACGCCATCTCGCCTACCGCTCAGGTGATCGAGGTCGACAATGTGATGCGCGACGACTCTGCCTCGCCATCCCTGACACAGGATCAGGTGACTCAAATCGCCCCACGCAGCGAAAAGGGCTTCATCGCGGTGCCCTCCGTGCTTGGCGGACCGGATGAAGGGGGGAGCGCGTGAGCGAGTTAACCCGCCTCTCGGCCACCGAAGCCCGCCAGCTGCTGGACAGCAAGGCCATAACCAGCGTCGAGCTGACCGAAGCGCACCTCGAGCGCATCGCTGAAGTCGACGAGCGGGTCCACGGCTACCTCCATGTCATGACGGATGTCGCCCGCGAGCAGGCGCAACGGGCCGACAACGCCATCCAGTCAGGACAAGCCGCCGGTCTCACCGGCATCCCGGTCGCGCTCAAGGACATCCTCTGCACCGTCGACGCGCCGACTACGGCGGCTTCGCACATTCTGGAGAACTATGTCTCTCCATATGACGCGACAGTGGTCAAAAAGCTGCGCGAGCAGAACGCGGTCTTCCTTGGCAAGGCCAACACGGACGAGTTCGCGATGGGCTCCTCCACCGAGAACTCCGCCTTCGGCACGACCCGGAATCCGTGGGATCTGAATCGAGTCCCCGGCGGTTCCAGCGGTGGATCAGCCGCAACGGTCGCTGCCCACGAGGCGATGCTGTCGCTCGGCTCCGACACTGGCGGTTCGATCCGTCAGCCAGCCGGATTCTGCGGCGTGGTCGGTCTCAAGCCGACCTACGGACGCGTCTCGCGCTTCGGCCTGATCGCCTTCGCCAGTAGCCTCGATCAGATCGGGCCGTTCAGCCGCACGGTACATGACGCCGCGCTGATGCTCAACACCGTTGCGGGCCACGATCCACGCGACTCGACGTCAATAAACACCGAGGTGCCCGACTACACCGCATCGCTGGGCTACGACCTCACGGGCAAACGCATCGGCATCGCCCGCGAATACACGATTGAGGGCCTGGAGGCAGGCGTCAGCGCCGCATTCGACGCCGCCGTTAAGGTGCTGCGCGACCTCGGAGCAGAACTGGTCGACGTTTCCCTACCGCACACGGAATACGCGCTCGCGACCTACTACATCACCGCGCCGGCTGAGGCCAGCGCCAATCTCGCTCGGTTCGACGGTATCAAGTACGGAAACCGCAAGGAAGAAGCAACCCTCCAGGAGACCTATCTTCGCACGCGCGGCGAAGGGTTCGGTCCCGAAGTCAAGCGACGGATCATGCTCGGCACCTACGCCTTGTCAAGCGGCTACTACGACGCCTACTACGTCAAGGCACAAAAGGTCCGCACCCTCATTAAGCGGGACTTCGACCAGGCATTTGAGAAGGTCGACGCGATCGTCGCCCCGACCTCCCCCACCGTCGCATTCCCGATCGGCTCGCGCACCGACGATCCCTATCAGATGTACCTGGCGGATGTCTTCACGATCCCGGCCAACATGGCTGGCATTCCGGGCATCTCGATTCCGGGCGGGTTGAGCGACGGGCTGCCGGTTGGCTTGCAGCTGCTCGGCAAGGCGTTCGATGAGGCAACCCTGCTCTCCATCGCCCACGCCTACGAGCAGGCCACGGACTGGCATGCGCGAGAGCCTGCCAGACTGTCCTGATCGTCTCGGCAACCAAACCTGAGAACGGACGCCATCCGTTTGACAGCACAAACCGGGTTTCGTATCATATCCCTCGGCGGGCCGCTAGCTCAATTGGCAGAGCAGTTGACTCTTAATCAATCGGTTCGGGGTTCGAGTCCCTGGCGGCTCACCAATGGAAGCCTTCGAGGCATCCAATTCCTAGACATTTGGCAACGCGAGCGCCCGGACGGAAGTGTTTCTGTCCGGGCGCTCGCGTTGCTACCGATGTGTTCAGTTTTCTCGCGTTTCTGGCGTTGGTCCTGCAACAGGCTCCATGAAAGGCGGGATCGTCACCTCATGTGTCTTGTCATTGGCCGGGTCTATGCATGCACTCGTGAAACATACCGGCTTCCAGCCTGGCTCCGGAAAGCTCTACCAGTACATTTCACAGTCGACTCTCTCCTACTCACCATCTCCCGGCGGCTGATAGGTGATTGACGACGCCAGTTGCAACGCCTCGAGTGTCTCCTCGACCGATAGCAACACCGACGTCTGGAGGGAGCTTAGCGCTCCCCCCGCGCTGACGGCGATCGCCATGGCCGCCATTGAAACGTTGTCCGGAGCTTCGTACAAGGTGTAGGCGTCGTGCTCCCCAAAGGCATACCAGAAACCGTGCATCTTGCCGCCGACCGCTTCGATGTACTGCCTGGCCGCCGTGCGGCGATCCTCGGGGTTGTTGACGAGCTTCGCCCACGTCGCTGGTGTGTAGCTGAACCGGGTCAGGTATAACGGCATGAATCGTCTCCTGTCTCATAGTTTGGAAAG
>JACCVC010000286.1 GCA_013698305.1 Chloroflexia bacterium | reverse complement strand
GGATTGCTCCGGTCGGCGGGTGTTTCGTTGGTGCGCGAATCAGTCGGGCCAATATGGTCCGCGATGCAGGATCTCGACGCGCGAGCGCCTGAATCATCCAATCGGTCTCCAGCAGATACATCAGCGGTCGATGGGTTCGCGCGAGCCCTCTCGCCGCCATCTGTAGATGTCTTCGATCATCTTGTCGACGTCGAGATCCGCCCAGCTGCCTACTGTCTCGTCCAGAATGCGACGCACCTCTTCAGGATCCGGTTCGTCGTCGATCTCCTTGCTATCATTCACCGTGCTCAGCCGATAGACGACCCCGCGCCGCTCCAACAGCACCGGCGAACTCGAGTCGGCCTCATCCAAAAGGCGCATCAAGTCGCTTTCCGAGGTTAACTTGACGGGTTTTATGGTCTTCGCCATTGCATCGATCCTCCCGCGAGATGGCCGAAGTATAGGGCGCTTCGCCGATCCTAACCATCCGGGAGGCAAAATGACTATTGAGCTTGACGAGGATGTACGTTCAGTCTATACAGAGATTGCTGGCTCATGCGCCGGGTCGAATGCCGGCCACTGTCACCTCGTTACGATTGTGGTGAAGCTGCCGCACGAACCTGATGTCGACCGCCTCCGAGAGCCTGTCCGTGGCGTTGCGGATGGTCCGGATTGCAGCGTGATGGGTCAGCTTCAACGTGACGATCAGCATGCCGCCGGGTCGCAAATGCTGGGCAGCGTCGATCATCAGGCCGACGGACATCGCCGGGTCCATCCGCATGTCGTTGACGACCATGTCAAACGTCTCCGTGGTCTCCGCCAGAAACGGTCCGCTGGTAGTGCGCACGTGGCGGATACCCCGGTCGTCCCCCAGTCGCGGGTCAAGCTCGCCAGGGTCAACAGCGACGACGTTCATCCCGAAACTGCGCAGAATCCGGGTCCAGCCGCCGGGGCTTGCGCCGAGATCGAGGGCGAGGCCACGCTCGGGCGGTCGCAGATCGGTCGTGCGGAACAGCTCTTCCAGCTTGAACTCCGCGCGGGAAATCTGTCCCTTCGGTTTCGACAGCCGCACCTGACCGCCGGGCCAGTCGCTCAGGGCGTTGGCAACACCGTTGAGCCCGAGCAGAATCTGATTGCCGGCCACGCAGACGGAGAGCACCTGCGCCTGCCCGGACCGGGCGACCTCTGCGCCGTCCTCGCGCAACATCGTCTCCAGCTCGCGACGGAGCGTGTCGGTGCGAAAGGCGAGATCGACCGATCCGCTCGCCCAGACCTGCAAGGACACAGTCGGTGGGAGCGGCACCGGCAGATTCGCCCAGATGTCGGCGATCTCCTCCAACACGACGTCGAGCGACTGCCGGGAAGGAACCTGGAGGCGTCCGACCTCGCGGAAGAGGTGGCGCACAAACGGGTTCGGGCTGTCGATCACGGCTTCGGCGACATCGGCAATCGAGAGCCCGTCGGCGCTGACGGCGAGCAAGTCCTCGCCGATCGGCTGGATCAGGGTGTCGGGAAGGTCGGTCTCGAAGATCGCCCGAGCGCTGGTGCGCCACTCCGACGAGGACGATGCGATGATGCGGTCAACCATGAGCTGCTCCCGTCAATACTTGTTTGCGGAGGACGTAGATCGATGAGCTGAGCTTGCCGAGCAGCAGATAGATGCCCCAGAGATGATCGGCGATGGTCGCTTCGTAGAGCGCCCGCCCATACGTGGCGACGAGATCCTGCTCGGCACGGCGCATCCGGGCGATCGTCATCAGGCAATCGCCGATATCGGTTGTGCCCGCCTCGACGGCATACTCGCGCCACTCGCTGGTGATCGGGTCGTGCGTCTCGATCACGAAGCTGACTGACCGGGCGACCTCCTCGAAATGGTCCTGGTCCATGTTTTCGGCGTGGATCGAATGATTTTCGTAGAGGCGGCGCGACTCCCCCGGCTCCATCAGCGGGGTGGCGAAGGTCTGGAACACCAGCATCGCGGCGCCAGGCCGCAGCACGCGCCAGCATTCGGCCAGACCCGGACGGAGCGCGACGTGGTTGAGCATGTCCCGTGACCAGACCAGGTCAAACGAGACGTCGTCGAACGGGAGCTGCTCGATGGCGGCGTCGGAAAGGTCGATCCGGGCGGCGATCTCCGGCCCGGCATCGGCGAGACGCTTGCGGGCGAGCTCGGCGTGGAGCGGCACCGGATCGGCGGCGACAACCTGGCAGCCAAATCGACGCACCAGCTCGATCGCGTGGATCGCATCGCGGGAACCGATATCCAGCACTCGCGAGTCGACATTCACCTCGAGCCCGGCGGCGTAATCGAACAACACCTCGGGAGAGCGAGGATGTCTCGGTTTGGCGATCTCCGTTTCGAAGTCGGCGTTCTGCTC
This sequence comes from Chloroflexia bacterium, assembly GCA_013698305.1. Classification (GTDB taxonomy): domain Bacteria; phylum Chloroflexota; class Chloroflexia; order Thermomicrobiales; family UBA6265; genus JACCVC01. The sequence goes on along the minus strand of JACCVC010000286.1, from coordinate 2,521 downwards.
GGCCCAGAGCTCGCCATAGAGCTTGTGGACACCGGCCAGGTCGGCGGCGGGCTGGGAGTCAATCATGGTTGCGGTCACGACTCCCGCTTGACGGGTCCGCTGCCGCGCGGTCCGAAGACAGCGTCGACGAAGCCGGCGACATCGGCGCGGTCGTCGGTGCCGTCGATCACCATCATCTCCAGCACGTCGACGAGGTCGTGGTTGATATCACCGAGTTCGTCGATCACCGGACGGTTGTTCCGGGCCGGGGTGGGGTCGGTGACGAACGCGAACATCGCGTCGGTGAGCTGGTCGTTGTCGACCACGAGACGGAAGAAGTTGGACATGTGGAGCCCCTCCTGGGGGTTTGGTGCGCTCTGCTGTGTAAAAGGATAGCGGAGTTAGCGAATGGTGCGGCATAAGCCGGGCGCTACGACCGGCCCCAGCCGATCTGGCGCCGCTCTGGATCGGGGCGGTTCCGGGCCACGCGCTGGCGTTCGACCCGCTCCGGCTGGCGGAAGAGGAACACCAGCACCAGCCCGGCGACGAACCCGCCGATATGCGCGAACCAGGCCACCCCGCCGACATCGTCGCTGACGCCCAGCGAGAGCGACCCCTGGATCACCTGCAGCACGATCCAGTAGCCGATCATGATCCACGCTGGCAACATGAAACTGGTAATGAAAAACCCGAGCGTGATCAGCGTCCTGATTCGCCCGTGCGGGAAGCAGACGATGTAGGCGGCGAGCACGCCGGAGATCGCGCCACTCGCGCCAATCGTCGGAATCGTGCTGTCGGGGTTGATCAGGATCTGGGCAGCGCTGGCGCCGAGGCCGGTGAGCAGGTAGAAGATTAGGTAGCGAGCGTGGCCCATCACATCCTCGACGTTGTCGCCGAAGACCCACAGGAACAGCATGTTGCCGCCCACATGGAGCAGTCCCCCATGCAGGAACATGCTCGTGAGCAGGGTCAGGTATCCCTCACCGTTGCTGATGTCCCGCGGGATCACACCGAAGTCGTTGAAAAACTGGTTGAGTTCTTGCTCACTCATCAGGAACTGATAGATGAAGACCAGCACATTGATGGCGATCAGCGCCCAGGTCACGATCGGCGTGGTGCGGCGTCCCCGGTTATCGTCGGTCAGTGGCAGCATGGAGGACCACCTGCAGGATCAACGTTGCGGTGCGTCGGCACCGTCAATTCAGGCGTTGGAGTTGCCGCCGCCGGTAACCGTGCTGACCGTGTCCTGCACGGTTTCGCCGATCCAGCCGAAGAACTTCTGGCGCGTCTGACTACCGCTTTGCGGCGCGAACATCAAACCGACGATGACGCCGTAAACGAAGAACTTCACGGCGGTGCGGGCGTTGCGAATCATGGGATTGGTCCTTTTCTTTCGGAGCGACGTGCCGACGATCAGGTGCGGTCATTATGCTCCAGATCGGGGAACGGTGACGGCTCCCGATTTCTTTTGGAGCGGTCGTCGCGCGTATCGCCATCGACTGTCTGAGGTGGCGGCGACGTCAACTCCTCGATGGTCGCCACATGCTGATCATCAAAATCAACCTCATCCTGGGACACATGCTCGTCTCCGTGTGACAAAGGTTGCGCCTCACGGTTGCCCAGATCAGAGGTATCCCTGCTGATCGCCGCCGACCGTGACGGCGGCGATGTCAACTCGTCGGTCGTGGCGACGTGCTGGTGGTCGACGTCGACCTCGTCATGCGGAACATGCTCGTCGCCGTGAACGGGTGGCCTGGCGTCGGCGGCGGAGGTTCGCACTGGCCGATACTCGCTGGAGCCGGGATCGTCCTTGGCGAGCTTGCCGAGCTCGACGCCCACGATCGGCGCGACGGCTCGCTCGACAAAGCTCAGTATCGGATTCGAGAACCGGCCGGACGTTGTCGAATGCGTCGTCACCGAGCCGTCACGCGTGACCGTTGCGTCGGGGGACGACCCTCCAGATACCATTGCCCGATACTCGTCTCCCGATTTTGGGGTATTCCAGAGCGTGACGGCGGCGCCCACGACTCCGCCGATGACCCCCCCCAGAATGAACGCGCCCGCGTTGCGTTTTGAATTGCGTTTTGATGACCTGGCCATGTCACTCTCCTGCTCTCGATGTGCGCCTTGCATACGCTGTGCGAACCGCGCCGCAGGTATCGCACGCGCAGCGAGATTTCCGGTATTGTGTGATATGTGGCACTTCTCGTGCCACGACAAGCCAGTGGCAGCACACCGAGCCATGGAACCGACAGGATCGATATGACACGGCACACGAGATTCAGGCGCCAGGCGCTCCACCGCGTCGATGCTGGTAGGCTGAATCTCTGGCTTGCTGTCCCTTGACGCCGAGTCGAATGGCCCCGGAGCCGTACAGGTATTTAGGGGCCAGCTTTCGCGATGCGAGGATGTCGCCGGTGGGGGACAGATAGCAATGAACATCGAAGGAGATAAGGTCGTTGCGTTCAGCGAACAGCAACCTCACACTCAGGGTTCCTTCACCGTACTCCTGCCGAATCGATTTCCTGGGCCTTCCCCACGC
>JACCVC010000278.1 GCA_013698305.1 Chloroflexia bacterium | reverse complement strand
GGACAAGACGGTGATCGCGCATGGTCCGAACGGTGAAGAGTTGTTCGCGGGCATGAATGGCACGTACTTTCTCGATGACCGAACCGTCTTCGTCCGGTCCGAATCGGAGGAGGTCGACGAATTTCGGATCAACTACGACGATCAGATCCTGGTCGAGGACGGCGAGGATGTCACTCCAGGCACCCAGCTGACGTTCGGGCCGAAGAACCCGCACGCGCTTCTGGCGACGCTTGGGCCGGACGACACCCAGCGCTACATCATTGATGAGGTGCAAAAGGTCTACCGGTCGCAGGGCGTGACGACGAACGACAAGCACATCGAAGTGATCAACCGTCAGATGCTGCGGAAGGTGCGGATCGAGTATCCGGGCGACACCGACCTGCTGGAAGGCGATACGGTCGACCGGTTCGAGTTCAACACCAAGAACGAGGGAGTGCTCCTTCAGGGCGGCGAGCCGGCCACGGCCAGCCCGCTGCTGCTCGGCATCACGAAGGCATCGCTGGAGACCGATTCGTTCCTGTCGGCGGCGTCGTTCCAGGAGACGACGCGGGTGTTGACCGAAGCCGCCATTAACGGCAAGGTCGATCATCTGCGCGGTCTCAAGGAGAACGTCATCATCGGCAAGCTGATTCCGGCAGGTTCCGGGTTCGAGCGAGACCTGCGGGTGGCCGAAGCCGACGCGCTCGAGGAGCAGACTCGGGCGGCGATGCGAGCCAACGCGGCCCCCGAGCCGGCGACTGATGCCGAGTACGAGGAGTTGATGCAGTCCGGGCACCTGCCGACGGGGGTGATGGACCGGGAGGACAATCCGGACGGCCTTCAGGCTCCGGAAGACCTCGGCGACATCAACGACGACGACCAGGCGGATGAGACCGTGGCTCCGGAGTAGTTGTCTCCGGAACTTATCTCGTCGCAACGAAATAACGCCCCGGAGCTGAAAGGCGCCGGGGCGTTGTGGTTTTGTATGAACTGCGTTCAATGGGGAACCAAAAGTCCACCCGCGGCGGACCGGACAGATTCTTCGACAAGCTCAGGACAGGCTCGGTTTGTCCCTACGTGTCGTTTGCTATTTCCTGCTCGATGGCTCTGATGTAGGCGAGGTTGCGTTCGAGGTTGACCTCGACCGGGTGCTCGGTGCTGAAGTCCTCGAAGGTGATCCAGGCGTCGTAGCTGACGGCTCGGAGCGCGCGCATGATGGAGCGGACATCGGCAATGCCCTCGGGCACCGGCACCCAGATCGCGGTCCATTGAACGGTGCCGTCGTCCAGCGCCTCAACAGGCTCCCAGCGGGTGTTCTTCATGTGGACATGCGCGAGATAGGGGCCGAGGGTCTCGAAGGCGAGGCGGGGATGTTCCCATCCTTCGTGGATCATGTTGCCGGCGTCGTGGATCGCGCCGGCGTGGGCGGGGTCGAGGCCGTCGAGGAATCGCCGCGCCGCGCTCGCCGACGGGACGATGGTGCGGTGGTGAAGCTCGACCAGCGCCTTGACGCCATGGCTGGCGGCGAGGCCGGCGATGACCTTGTACTCCTGAATGGAGGCATCCCAGAGCTTCGCGAACGACTCGGTCCCATCATAGTGCGGCACCTGGATGCGGAGCGCGGGAGCGCCAAGGGCTGATGCTCCTTGCATGGCAAGGTCGGCCTTGTCCGGCTCGTTGCACTTCACGTACGTCGCGATGGCAGGGATTTCGAGTCCTGCGTCTGACGATAGCGCTCGCCATTTGGGGGCGTCACGCTCGAAACCGGTGAGCGGGAGGGTGGCCCTGTTCCCGGACCAGAAGGTCGGATTGTAGACGGATGGCGGATCGTCCTGAACGCGCCACTCGATGCCGCCGTAGCCGGCGTACTTGATCTTGAGGACGGCCTGTTCCGGCGTGTAGTCAGGCGTGGAGACGGTGAAGACGGCGTATTTCATGCTCTTGGTCCCAGCTTAGTTCGACGGAATCAGGGCAATTGTCCGCCGCAAGCGGCGAACCGGGCGACTATCCTTCGGAAGTTGCCCCTACGCGATGGTGACTCGTTGGCCGTGCTTTGCAGATTTGTAGATCGCGAGAATGACGTCGACGGCCTTTCTCGCCTCGCGGGCGGGGACGGGCGGGGTATCGCCGTCGCGGAGCGCGGCGATGATAAGCCGGAGCTGGCGCCGATGGGATGCGCCGAACGGCTCGCCGGGGGTCCAGCCTTCGACGAAGGCGAGGTCCCCCGCCGTCAGCACGTCGTCTGTGAGATCGGAGTCACCCTCCCAGTGGACCAGGCGGCCCCCTTCGATCAGCGCCTTGCCGCCGGTGCCGACAAGTTCTACCCTGACTGGCCAATCCTTGCCAGCTGCGGTGGAACCCTGAATCGTGCCCAGTGCCCCCGAGTTGTAGCGGACCGTGGCGGTGGCGGTGTCTTCGGTTTCGATGTCGTGATTCAGGGTGGCGATGTCGGCGGACACCGAGGCGACGCCGCCCATGATCCACTGGGCCAGGTCGATGGTGTGGATGCTCTGGTTCATCAACGCGCCGCCACCGTCGAGTTCCCAAGTCCCGCGCCAACCGCCGTTGGCGCCGTAGTAGTCCTGATCCCGGAACCAGTGAACGCTTGCGTTGCCGAAGACGGTGGTGCCGAGCATCCCCGCTTCGACGCCGCGCTTGACCCTGATGATGTCGGCGGAGAGGCGATTCTGGAAGATCACCGCCAGCTCGACGCCCGCCTCCTCGGTCGCCTGGATCATCCGGTCGAGCCCGTCGGCGGTGATCGCCATCGGCTTCTCGGTGACGATGTGCTTGCCCGCCTGCGCGGCGAGGACGGTTTGGTCGGCGTGGAGTCCAGATGGGGTGGCGAGGATGACCAGTGAGACATCATCATTGGCGAGCAGGTCAGTGTAGGATGAATACCAGGCTGCGCCGTGACTATCCGCCAGGGATCTGCCAGCGTCTTCGCGTGGGTCGGCGACGGCAACGATCCTGGCGCCGTCGATGTCCTTGAGCGCGTTGGCGTGGACCTGGCCGATGATGCCGGCCCCGACAATTCCGATTCCGATTACGTCAGGCACTACTGCCTCCTGTACGTTGTCTGGTTCGCGTTGCATTCAGCCGATGGTATCGCCTGAGGTGTGCGCTGGCAATCGAATCGACATGGCTGTTCTTGAAAGGTGGTCGTCAAACATGGTGCAGTCGCTGGCGATCAAGAAGCAGGTGAGCCTGCACTGGGGCAGCTTGAAGCTAGACCTGGATGTCGCGCAGGACCTGTTCAGCAGCCATCAGGTCGACCGCGGCAGCAAGATGTTGCTATCGAGCCTGGAATCGGTCGCCCTGCCCGAACATGGCGAGGCGGTCGACTTCGGTTGCGGGTATGGCGTGCTTGGGATCGCCTGGCAGGCGGTGCATCCTGGAT
>JACCVC010000275.1 GCA_013698305.1 Chloroflexia bacterium | reverse complement strand
GCTCACAAGCCGACACAGGGTCGGCACTACGTATTTATCGCGGTGATCCGGGTTAATTCGCGGCGGCTGCCGAAGGGTGAGCCGCCGCGCCCTGGAGGTCGAGCTCCTCGGAGAAGTGGCAGGCGGCGAGGTGGCCGGGGCGGACCTCGCGCAACGCCGGCTCCTCGATCCGGCACCGATCCTGAACGTAGCGGCAGCGAGTGTGGAACGGGCACCCCGATGGCGGGTTCGACGGGTCGGGCACCTCGCCCTGCAACATGATCCTGCTGGTGGAGCCGCGTAGCCGGGGATCGGCAATGGGAACCGCCGACAAAAGCGCCTCGGTGTACGGCATCCTCGGCGAGGCAAAGATTTTGGACGTCTCGGCCAATTCGACGATCCGGCCAAGGTACATCACCGCGACCCGGTCGCAGATGTGCTGCACGACGCTGAGGTCATGCGACACGAACAGGTAGGTCAACTCCATCTCCCGCTGCAGGTCCTTGAGCAGGTTGATGATCTGCGCCCGGACCGAGACATCCAGCGCGGAGACGGCCTCGTCGGCCACCAGCAGGCGCGGATTCGTCGCAAGCGCGCGGGCGATGCTGACCCGCTGGCGCTCGCCGCCGCTGAACGCGTGCGGATAGCGGCGCATGTATTCCGGACGGAGCCCGACCTTCCGCAGCAGGTCGGCGACTCGCTCGTCGACAGCCCTCCGCCCCTTCGTCAGGCCGTGGGCGCGGATCGGCTCGGCGATGATGTCACGCAGCGTCATCCGGGGGTTGAGCGAGGAGTGCGGGTCCTGGAAGACCATCCGAATCTCGCTTCGCAGCGCCTTCAGGGCGCCGCCGTTGAGCTGGGCGACGTCAACAACATCGCCGTCGGGCTTGCGATAGTGCAGCTCGCCGGACGTGGGCTGGTTGATTCGGACGATGCTGCGACCGATGGTGGTCTTGCCGCAGCCGCTCTCGCCGACGAGCCCGAGCGTTTCCCCACGCCAGATGCCGAAGCTGACCCCGTCCACCGCCCGGACCTCGTCCGATGATCGGCCCAGGAAACCGTGCGTGACTGTGAAGTGCATGTGCAGGTCGCGGACATTGAGCAGCACCTCACCGGGGCGTGAGCCGGATTCTCGATCATCCGGAGTGGTGGCGGGAACGTCTGCGGGAGCGGGATGGACGTTTTCTGCCCGGATGCGGCTGGTGTCTGCGAGGTCGGTATGGAGGAGGCACCGCGCCAGGTGGTCGCCCTCGAAGCGGACCGCTGGCGGATCGTGAACATCGCAGATGCCCGGCATGAACGAATCACAGCGGGTGTGATATGGGCAGGCGGAGGGCCGATTGAACGGATTTGGCACCGTGCCCCGGATGGTGAACAGCCGCTCCTGGTCCTGCTCGCCGACCCGGGGGATCGAGCGCAGGAGCGCGCGCGTGTAGGGATGCTCCGGCTGGTGAAAGATCTGATCGACCGTCCCGGACTCCGCGACAGTTCCCAGGTACATGACCGCCACGTCGTCGGCCATCTCGGCGACGACGCCCAGGTCGTGGGTGATCATCATCAGCGACATGCCCAGTTCGTGCTGGAGTTCCCGGATCAGCTCCAGGATCTGCGCCTGGGTGGTCACGTCCAGCGCCGTCGTCGGCTCGTCGGCGATGAGCAGCTTCGGTGAGCAGGCGAGCGCCATCGCGATCATCGCCCGCTGGCGCATGCCTCCGCTGAGCTGAAACGGGTAGCGGTCAACGGCAGATTCGGGTCGCGGAAAGCCGACCAGCCGCAGGTTCTCCAGCGCCCGGTCGTGCGCCTCCTCCTTGCTGATATTCAGGTGGACGTTCATCGCCTCGTAGATCTGGTTGCCGATGGTGTGTACTGGGCTCAGCGAGGTCATTGGCTCCTGAAAGATCATCGCCACGTCGCGGCCACGGATGGCGCGCATCTGCTTGCCACTGGGAGAAAGCGCGGCGAGGTCGATCGTTTCGGTCGCCGCTCCCGGTTCTTCGCCCGTAGACCGGTGGAGCAGAATCTGGCCGCTGACCACCCGGCCCGGACGGTCGACAATCTGCAGGATCGACCGCGCGGTGACGCTCTTGCCGCAGCCGCTTTCACCGACGACGCAGAGGGTTTTGCCCCGCTCGATGGTCAGGTCGACGCCATCCACGGCCTTGACCACGCCCTCCGAGGTGAAGAAGTGCGTGTGCAACCCCTTCACTTCCAGCATTGGGTCATCGTGAGTTCGGTCTGGCCGCTCGTTAGTCGGCGACGTTGCGACACCAGCTCGTTCCACGTCTGTCATGTGATCACGTTCCTGTTCGTCTCAGCGCAAATTGCAGGTTCTTTGGTTGGTCCGGCATGAACTTTCGTAGGGGCCGACCTTGTGCGGCCCGGACTGCGGAAGGATACTTCGGCAAGCTCAGCACAGGCTCCAGGTCCTCTCCTACGAGACGACGGCACCGTAAGCTGCATCACGACGCATAGGGATCGGCGGCATCTCGAAGGCCATCACCGAGGAAGTAGAGCCCCATCACCGCGAACATGACGGCAATCGCTGGCGAAAGCAGCCACGGCGCCGTGGCGATCGCCCGGACATTGTTGGCCCCTTCGAGCAACACACCCCAGCTGACAATGGGCGCCCGCAGACCCAGGCCGAGAAAGCTCAACGCGGTTTCTCCCAGGATCATGGCTGGAATCGCCAGTGTGAGCGAGGCAATGATGTGGCTGGAAAAGGAGGGGAGCATGTGCCGGAAGATGACCCGGAACTCGCTGATCCCGTCGAGGCGGGCGGCGTTGACGAAATCTTCCTCGCGCAGCGACAGGAACCGCCCGCGGACAACCCGCGCTAGCCCGGTCCAGCCGATCAGCGACAGGATGATCGTAATGCCGAAATAGACCTGAAGCCCGGACCACTGTGGAGGCAGTGCGGCGGCGAGTCCCAACCACAAGGGAATTGTCGGCAGCGCGCTGATGAACTCGATCACCCGCTGGATGATCAGGTCGACGCGGCCCGCGTAATAACCGGAGATCCCGCCCAGCAGCACTCCCAGGA
>JACCVC010000264.1 GCA_013698305.1 Chloroflexia bacterium | reverse complement strand
TCGGCCTGTCCGCTACCCGTCGTCACAGGGCAACCCCTGGGCGATCCAGGCGTTGAGTCCTCCATCGAGGTGCGCAACGTTGGCGTAGCCCATGCGCTGCAACGTCTCCGTCGCCAACGCCGAACGTCCGCCCGATGCGCACGTGAGGATGAGCCGTGATTCCAGGTCGAACTCCGGCCGATGGTAGGGGCTGGTGGGATCGGCGTAGAACTCGAGCATGCCGCGTGGCGCGTGAATCGCCCCCGGCAGGTGTCCGCGTTCGAGACGCTCCTCCGCTTCACGAATGTCGACCAACGTTACAGACCCGGTTTTGAGCTCGGCGGCGACTTCGTCGGGCGACAGGTTGTCTATGTGCGCCTTGGCGGAAGCCACCATCTGTGCGGCGGAGATTTCCATGTTCCTCACCTGCCCTCCCGCTAGGCGGGAGCATCAGTACCAGTCGCGAACCGCGACGCCGGATACGTCTCCGGCAGGTTCCATGGTGCTCCTGGGGAGGTGGTCGCCGCATCGGCAAGGTTTACCCATTTCGATTGAGAGGTGGATGTGGCCAATTGGGTAGGAATTACCCAGATATGATAGACCTGCCGGTCCCGCCGCTGTGCCGCGTAGCGTCAGAGCGTTTGCATGTAGGCTTGGGTCCTGTGCCCGAGCGACCACACCCGCCCACAGGAGGCGGGTCTACATATCGGGCACAAGGAAACGCCCGGCCACTATCGGGCCGGGCCTACAGGACGTCGCTGATTCATCCGCCCAAATTGGCCAGAAATCAGGTCTGGTTGCCGACTCTGGTGCCATCCGCGCCACGCTCGGTATTGCTGTCCGGGTCAGACCGGTTGCGAGCCGGTTACCTTCGCGGCGGCCTCGCGCCGGGAATGCACATCGAGCTTGGTGAAGATGCCGGTGACGTGGCGGGCAACGGTGCGAGGGCTGATGAACAGCGCGTCGGCGATCTCCTTGTCCGTGTATCGCTGGGCGATGAGCATGAGCACCTCGTGTTCCCGCGGGGTCAGGCCCAAGATACTCGTCGTACCCGCTGGTGTCGTAGGCGCGCCGTGTTCCAGCTCCAGAACACACTGTTCCGCCGTCTCCCACATGGCGGCGACCGCCTCGTCGAGCGACAGCCAGCGACCCCTGGCGAGGTGGGCTTCGAACTCCCTGTCGCCAAGCCGCTCACGGGCAAGGGTTTCCGTTGCCTCGTGATCGCCAAGCTCGTTCTTGTGAATGGGGATATTGGAACCGATCCGCACGACCTCGATGGCTCCCAGCGTTCGCGCGGCGAGCTCCGGGCGGGCGGCGTGCGCCATCCAGAGCGCCATCGCCTCCAGCCAAACCAGCAGCCCGCGCGGATCGCCGATCTCCTTGCGGAGCGGCAGCGACTGGGCGTGCGCCTCCCACGCCATGATCAGGTCGCCGAGCGCACGGGCGCATTTGCCGATGTGGTCGAGCGACACCGCGGAGCCACGCTTGTCCGCCAGCTTCCTGTCAATCGCGTACGATTCGCGCGAGCAGCGCAACGCCTCGTCATATTGACCCAGGCAGTAGAGCGCTACACCCCGATTGTGGATCCCATGTGATACACCCCGCAAATTGCCAAGTGCCAGGAAGGCATCGCGGGACTTCTCGAACATGGACGCCGCGTGCTCTAAATCGCCGGACCCCAGAGCGATGAGCGCCAGGTTGTTGAGCGTCCCGGCAACGTTGTGGTCGTCACCTGCCGCGCGGTAGTGCAGGAGCGACAAATCAAGCCGCTCTACGGCGCGCGTGTCGATTCCCTGGCGGTGGTCGACAAACGCCAGCAGTCCGTAGGCGAGCGCGATGCCGCTGTCATGACAGATCCGAGTCGCTATCTCGAGCCCTCGGTCGCCACACGACTCAGCGTGGTCCGCGTCGCCCTGGTCCAGCGCCAACCAGCCCGAGCTGGTGAATACTAAGGACCGCAGGTCGTCGGGCAACTGCACCTGCCACGCCGGCTCAAGCGCCACGTCGAGCCATGCCCGACCCTCGGCCAGCACGCCGCGTAACCGCCAGAACCTGAAGAGCGCGCAGCACAGGCGGGCGTACCGTTCGAAATCATCAATCTGCCGGAGAGTTTCGAGGGCAAGGCGGATGTTCGGCTGGTTGGCCTCGATCCGGTCGAGCCAGATCACCTGTTCCGGGCCCCTCAGCAACTCCGTGGTCCGCTCAGCGAAGTCCAGGTAGTGGACCGCATGTCGTTCCCGGATCGTGTGATCTTCCCCGGAAGCGCATAGTCGTTCCATCGCGTAGTGACGCACTGTCTCCAACAGAAAAAAGCTGGGACCGTCACCTGATTCAGGCTCCTGTTGGACCAGGCTCTTGTCGACCAGCAGGGTGAGCTCATCCAGCGCTTCGACGTAGGTGAACGCGTCATCGTTGTCGTCGAGGCAGATCGCCGCCGCAGCCTGCATCGTGATGCCACTGGAGAACACCGCCAGACGCCGGAACATGCGCTGTTCCCGCGGTGAGAGGAGGTCGTGGCTCCAGTCGATGGTGGCGCGGATGGTGCGCTGGTGGAGCGGCTGGTCCGACGGGCCACCTGTCAGCAGGGAAAGGCGATCGGACAACCGGTCGAGCAGCGCCGCCGGCGGAAAGACCTTCATTCTTGCCGCCGCCAGCTCGATCGCCAGCGGCAACCCGTCGAGCCGGGTACAGATCGCAGCGATGTCCACGGCATTCTCATCGGTGAGGGTGAATGCCGGCGATGACTGCCGTGCCCGGTTAAGGAGCAGCGAGACGCTCTCGACGTTGTCGAGATCACTGGCAAGCCGGATGTCGCCTGCCACTGGGACTTCCATCGGTGGAACGACGTATTCGTGCTCGCCGGAGAGACGCAGCACGGTCCGGCTGGTAGCGAGCACCTTCACTTGGCGGCAGGCGGTGAGGATGCGGGTGATGAACGGCACGGGCAGGACATGCTCGAGATTGTCCAGCACGAGCAGCATCGTTCGATCGCGGCAGTTGGCGATGATGCGTGACTCGATGGAGTCGCCTGCCATCGACCTGATATTGAGTGCCTCTGCGATGGCGGCGGGCACCTGGTCCGAGCTGCGCAAGGAGCTGAATGAATTGAAATGCACGCCATCGGGGAACTCGTCCACCAGCGCCTCCGCCGCGGCGAGGGCGAGCCGCGTCTTGCCGACACCCGCCGGACCAGCCAGCGTCAACAGGCGAACATCTGGCTGCCGGATCATATCGACGATCGCGGCCCGATGCGCCTCACGTCCGATGAAGGAGGTCAATGGCCGTGGCAGGTCCGCCGCGACCCGCGGGTCCGGTGCTGGAGGTGGCCCTGAAGTCGAAGGTTGCCGCGTGGCAAGCGAACACATACAGCGGACCGTTCACGCACATGAGAGTTCACGCGCAGTTGTCAAGAGTAGTGTACTCCAACACCATGGCTCACCGACCATCATTCACGCCTGCGAGGGCCAGATTCGGTGACGAACTGGCC
>JACCVC010000262.1 GCA_013698305.1 Chloroflexia bacterium | reverse complement strand
CGGCGCGCCGATTCGGGTCGATCCCGCTGTGCTGGCGAGCGTTGCCGCCGACCAATCCGCACTACGAGATGCAAGGAACGAACGTTTACAGGGATCAGCGGAAATCGTCGCGGAGCTGACAGGCAACTGGTCGAGGTCGGTGCCGGGTTCCTCACAGCAATGATGACTGTAGCACCGAGTCTAAGCCTGCCCTCGGATGTGATTCACATTTTGGTATCGGGCCGTAGGAAGCAGAGGTTCACTTTCCTGTCGATACGCGGGAATGCCCGCGGTGACGGCGAAGTTGTGAACGGAATACCAAAAAAGTGACGCGCACCCCCTGCCCTCGGTCCTTCGGCAAGATCAGGATAGATTGCGTCGAATGGGGCACGATGACGGCTTGTTTACGACATCTGCCGATCCCTACAGGTGCATTGCCAGCACCGCCACGCACAGGCTCCCCAGCACCACCGCCGGGATGAACCGCTTCGGCGCGTCATGAACCCGCGCGCGGGAGAGGATAGCGCCGATCATCGTCGCGATCAGCAGCAACGCGCCCAGTATCCCCATCCATCGAACCCAGATGCCGCCAAGCACCAGCGCCGCGCAACCGACCTCCAGCCACCCCACCACCCGGATCATCGACCGCGGATAGCCGAGCCGGTCGGCGGTGATGCGCGCCATCGGGATCATCCGGATCTTCAGCCCGCCGGTCATCACATATGCCAGCGTCACCGTGATCGACAGGACGGTCAGGAGCATGCAGTTGGCAAGTTACTGATAGAGGTGCGTCAGGAAGAGGATGAAGGAGAGGATGCCCAGCACCGCCGGCGCGATGACCTCCTTCGGCGCGTCGGCAACGCGGGCATGGGCAATGATCGCGCCCGCCGCGATCAGGGTCAGCACGAGCGTGCCGAGCGATCCCAACCAGTCGATCCAGATGCCCAGGAACGTCACCACCGCGAAGACGACCTCGAGCACGCCGATCAGCCGCATCTGCCGATACGGGACGCCGAGCCGGCGAGCAGTCGACAGCATCATCGGAATTAGACGGATTTTGGCGGCGCCTGCCGCGAGAAAGGCGGCGGCGACCAGCACGGAGAGAACGATCAGCGTCATGGGTATGTCGAATCCTTCATATCGGAGATGACGTTTGGTTGAGTCATCACGGGCAATGCGTTGCGCTGCCGATGATTGTGGCACAGCGGCGCGGGAACGTGCATGTCTGCTGAAGCGAAGAGGCTTCAGCAGACAAAGAACTCCGAGTGCGATTCGCCCGCTGGCCCTATTTGGAACGACCATACGGGTGCTATGCTGCGTGACAAGCACGCTCCACGGGACGAGCGACACATCGTGGTGAGTTCTTCCCTCAGGACTGCGGGATATTCGTATCTCTTTTAGTAGAGGAGTGAGGTCATGAAACGCTCGGTCGGTCTCATTGTCATCTGTCTTTTCCTCATGTTGGGCATCCCCGTTGTCGCCCAGGACGCCACGCCGGCAGCGCCACCGGAAAGCTTCGAAATTGCTCCGGGTGTGACCGCCGACAGCGTGGTCTTTGTTGACGAGCAGGAAAATCCGTCGCTCTATCGCCTCAGCTTTGAGCCAGGCGTGAGCTACCCGGTCGAGCCGGGGCCGAACCTGGAACTCGTGTTTATGGAGGCCGGCAGCCTGACCATGCAGTTGGACGCGCCCGTCACGCTCGGCCAGCTGGGCGACACATCCAGCGCGGGCGAAAGCATCGCGGCTGATACCGACTTCACGCTCACTGCCGGACAGTACTTCGTGCTGCAACCCGGTGTCTCTGGCGAGGTTCGCAACGACGGGCAGGAGACAGCGACGGTTTCCATTGCGGGGATTGGTGTGCAAGGCATGGCAACACCAGCCGCGACTCCGGCAGGTTAGGGGTTAGGACCAGGGAATCATCACGTTGTGAGCAGAGCCGCCGAGCGAGGTCCTGGCGGCTCGCCAACGTGCATCCACCGCATGTGGTCACGTCATGAGAATCGTCAGGCACAGGCATCTCCTGCGTCCTATACTTCCCGGACGCGCCTGGATAAACAAGCCATAAGGAGATGAGCACAATGGAAGAGGAACTCCACCACTATCTCGACCGAATCTCGGAGGATCCGAGAGTCATGGTCGGCAAGCCGGTCGTCAAGGGCACGCGGGTTACGGTGGAACGGGTGTTGGCCCATTTGGCGGAGACGCCAGACCTGGACGACCTGTTCGCCGCATTTCCTCATCTCGTAATCGAGGATGTCCAGGCGTGTCTGGCGTATGCGTATCAGACCGTCGTCAGCGAGCGTGACCAACGTGTCGGCAGGCAACCGACGCGTGTATGAAATTTCTCCTTGATGAGAACGCAGACATTCGGGTTGCCACCCATCTGAATGCCCTTGGGCATGATGTCGCCACCGTTGCTGGTGACCATCGACCCGGCCTTCCTGATCAGGAGATTTTGGTTCTCGCCGAGCGGGATGGCAGGATTCTCGTCACTGATGATCGAAACTTTGGCGAACTCGTCTTTCAGGATGGGATGCCTCACGCGGGAGTCATCTTCTTTCGCTTGGGCACGACAAAGATTCAGGTGAGGATTGATCGGCTCGACCATGTACTGGCTCATCACTCCCATCAACTCGATCAGTTCCTCGCGGTGACACGAGAGCGCGTCCGGATTGGCGGCTTCCCGAGAGATTGACGTTCCGGACGGCACCGGGTTCAATGCAGCAGCTTCAGCCCGATGACGCAGCCGACGATGCCGAGCAGCAACAGGATCTTCATCGCCGACACCGCCTCGCCGTCGAAGGCCATGGCATAGGACGCTGTCAGCACCGCGCCGATCCCGACCC
>JACCVC010000248.1 GCA_013698305.1 Chloroflexia bacterium | reverse complement strand
TCCAGAACAGCCGTTTGAAGGCGGCGGCGTGATCGCCGTGACCACCGTGACCGTGGTGCTGATGTTCGCCGCCGCTGCTGGCGGACGCCTTGTCGAGCTGCACGCCGCCCTCGGGGGCAGAGGCTGCGTCGTGGTTGGAATGATCGTTGTGATGTTGCATGGAGGTGAACCTTAGGCGAACTGGACCGACAGGAGTCAAGTCCCTACGCGTGGAGACAGAGAAGCCGGCGCGATGGACATCGCAACCGGCTTCTTCGTTCACATCACCAGATGTAGCGTTACGTGGATGCCGGGTATCCAGCGTCCGCCAACGCTTTGGTGATGTTGTCGAGGGTGGTCTGGGCATTGTCGAACGTCACGTCGACCTGCTTGGTGTCTGCCTTGGCCGACACGTCTTGGACTCCCTCGACCTTGCCGACTGCATTTTGAACGGTGGCGACGCAGTGGTCGCAGCTGATATCCGGGGCGGTGAGTGTGACTGATTCCATTGGTATCTCCTATCAACGACGTCGAATTTTCGACTCATGTGTTTATTATACCCCAGGGGGGTATAAAAGTCAAGTGATTCCGATCAGGTACAGCGCGTATACCGGTTCTTACAAGAGTCGGGCCGTAGGGGCGGATTCCGCGACGCAGGTGCGCAGCATCGGTGGCAGGATATCAGCCCGCACTGCGAAAATCCGCGATCGCGACGGGCGAAAGCACCTTCGACATCGCTCAGGTCAGGCTCCGGGGTCCGCGAACCTGCGTGCCATCTTTTTCGGAAACCGCTGTAGGTCCAATTCGGCAGATTTTCCGTCGCAAGCGACGAGCCGGGCGGACTTCGGGTCTAGCGCCCGAGGTCCGCCCTATGCATTTGCTAATGGCCGCCCATGTCCATGGCGCCACCGTCGCCCGGGACCACGCTCATGCCCGCGAGATCACCGAGCCAGATGGCGAGCACGCCGATCAGGATCGCGACGATCCCGATGCCGACCAGGAATCCCCAGTCCTTGACGCGATCCGCGACGGGCGGGTTGAGAATCTCGTTGGCGTCCTTCGGGCGCCGGAACGACCGCAGGCGGAGGGCGTTCGAGACCACGCTGACGCTGCTCATCGCCATCGCCGCCGCCGCAAGCACGGGGTTGAGCAGGATGTCGAAGGCCGGGTAAAGCACTCCCATCGCGATCGGGATCAACGCGATGTTGTAGGCGAAGGCCCAGAACAGACCCTGCTTGATCGTGTTGACCGTGCGGCGGGATAGCGCGATTGCGGTCACGATCGACTTCAGATCGTCGCCGATCAACGTGATGTCGGACGCCGCAATCGCGACATCTGTGCCGGTGCCGATGGCCAGTCCGAGATCGGCCTGGGCGAGGGCCGGGGCGTCGTTAATGCCGTCGCCGACCATTGCCACCACGCGACCCTGGTCCTGAAGCTCACGAATCTTCGCCGCCTTCTGATCCGGCAGCACCTCGGCCAGGACGTTCTCGATCCCGACCTGATCGGCGATGGCCTGGGCTGTGACCTTGTTGTCGCCGGTGAGCATCCAGACATCGAGCCCGAGCGCGTCGAGCTGGTCGATGGTGAGCGCCGAGTCGGGTTTGACGGTGTCGGCGATGCCGATCACGCCCACTGCGGCTGCGTCGATGCCGACGTAGACCGGAGTGACGCCTCCCGCCGCGAGTCGTTGAGCGGATTCACGGAGCGCGTCAGACGCGATGCCGTTGTCCGACAAAAGTGATGCGTTTCCGACCAGAACGCGTCGCCCATCAACGGTGGCAATGATGCCCCGACCGGTGATCGCCTCAAATCCGGTTGCGGGCAGCAGCTCCAGGGACCGGGCGCGGGCGGCGGATATGACCGCCTCACCGAGCGGATGCTCGGAGTTGGCCTCCGCTGACGCAATCAATGAGAGCAACTCGCGTTCGTCAGTTCCAGTAACCGGCTCGATTGCCGTGACTGACGGTCGGCCTCGGGTGATGGTGCCGGTCTTGTCCAGCACGATCGTATCGATCTTCCTCGCCATTTCCAGAGATTCGCCACCGCGAACGAGGATGCCGTTCTCTGCGGCCTTGCCGGTGCCGACCATGATCGCAGTGGGCGCGGCCAGACCGAGGGCGCAGGGGCAGGCGATGATCAGCACCGCGACCGTCGCGGTGATCGCGAAGGAAAGCTGCGGGGACGGTCCGAAGACCATCCAGATCGCGAAGGTCAGCGCGGCCACCACCAGCACAATAGGCACGAAGATGCTGGAAATGCGGTCGGCCAGCCGCTGCATCGGCGCCTTGGAGCCCTGGGCGTCCTCGACCAGCCGGACGATCTGCGCCAGCGTGGTGTCCTGCCCGACCTTGGTGGCGCGGAACAGGAAGCTGCCTGAGCCGTTGATCGTCGCGCCGATCACGTCATCGCCGGGACGCTTGTCGACCGGCAGGCTTTCTCCGGTCAACATGCTCTCGTCGATGTTGGAGGAGCCGTCGGTCAGTTCGCCGTCGACCGGGATCTTCTCGCCGGGCCGGACGCGAACGATGTCGCCTACGACGACGTGTTCTATCCGAATGTCGACTTCGCTGCCTTCGCGCACCACCCGCGCGGTCCTCGCCTGGAGTCCCATCAGCGCCCGGATTGCGTCGCCGGTGTGTTTCTTCGCGCGAGCTTCGAGCCAGCGCCCAAGCAGGATCAGGGCGATGATGATCACCGCCGATTCGTAGTAAAGGTGGTAGGGGAAGCCCCACTGCTGGGACAGCTCTGGCCAAAGCGTCACGAACGCGCTGTAGCCATACGCCACAGAGGTACCGACTGCGACCAGCGTGTTCATGTTGGTCGAATAGTGACGGGCGGCAGCCCAGGCGGCGTCGTAGAAGATGCGTCCCGCCCAGAACTGGACAATGGTCGCCGCGATCAGCAGCAGTGGCGCGAGTGACCGCTCGGAAAACGGCACCGGCGCGTACATCAGGGCCATCATGGTCAGCCCGACTACCAGGCTCGTCAGCGACTTTCGCTTGAGGTCGGCGATGTGGGCGTCGCGGCGAGCTTCGCGGGGGTCCGTTTCCTCATTGGCGGCTTCCCCGGACACTGTGTCCGGGGCGACTTGGGTTGACGAGGTGTCAGCGACGGGCGTGCCGGTATATCCGGCGTTGCCGATGGCCGTGGCAAGCGCGGTCATGGAGGTCGAGTTGG
Source organism: Chloroflexia bacterium (assembly GCA_013698305.1). Classification (GTDB taxonomy): domain Bacteria; phylum Chloroflexota; class Chloroflexia; order Thermomicrobiales; family UBA6265; genus JACCVC01. The sequence continues at coordinate 5,165 of JACCVC010000248.1, read as the reverse complement.
GGTCGAACGAGACAGTCGCCCGCTCGGTGGCGAGGTTGACAGAGGCGTTCTCCACCCCGTCAACCCCTTCCAGCGCCCGCTCGACCCGTCGCACGCAGGCGGCGCAGGTCATGCCCTCGATATCGAAGCTTCCCGTGTCGCTGCCACTAGCAACTGGGGATTCGATCACGACCGGTGCTGGCGGCGTCCTGTCGACGGCCTTGTACCCGGCACTTTCTACCGCCTGGGAGAGCTGAGCGACGGAGACGAGGCCGGCGTTGAACTTGATCGACGCCCGCTCAGTTGCGAGGTTGACGCTCGCGTTCTCGACGCCGTCTACTCCTTCCAGCGCTCGCTCCACCCGACGTACACAGGCGGCGCAGGTCATCCCCTCGATGTCGAGCGAAGCCGACTGAGTTTGCGGCGTTGTTTGTGATGCAACCATCCAGAGGTATCCTTACGAGCTGCGCCACCTCGGGCGCTTCGTACTTCAATTATACCCCTGGGGGGTATATGAGTCAAGCCTGCTTACAATTGCAGACTGGTATAGTTAGCGAACGGGTGCGGTCTATCTCTGCTGTTGTTACCACATAATCGTCTTGACCCGCATGTTTCGTACCGAACCGGGGGTACTTCATGGCTGGAAAACCGCATGAGTCCACCAGGGAAGCCGCGACCCAGCAAGAGGCTCGGCCAGAGCGAGCCGCGCGCACGTGCCCTTGGTGCGGCAGCGAAAACGTGAAGCTGGCGCAACGGGGCTTCACCGGTCCTACCGACGAACGCGACCAGTACATTTCCTGCCAGGACTGCAGGCGCCTGACCTACGAGATCGTCTCTCGTACTGCCCGCGAGATGCGGCTCGGGCAGTACCGCACCGGCGGCAGCTACCGGGACAGCCTGCGGCAGACCAAGTACCTCATTCAGCGGGTACTCAAGGTCGGAACCAATGAAGTGCTGCTCTACGTAAAGCCGATCGTGCGGCCCCCATCCGCCTACGGCGCCGAATCCCCACGACGGGGCCGTTACTGACGACGATAGTTGAGAACACAATGTGTCGACACCATTGCTGTCCTATTTGTATTGGCTATTGAGCTTAAACTCCATCAATCGAGGAACCCATGATCCAGACAACTTCGAAGCGCCGGTCGACGGTCGCGACCGAGACCAGCCGTCGCCGGACATTCGCGATCATCTCTCACCCGGACGCGGGCAAGACCACGCTGACCGAGAAGCTGCTGCTCTACGGCGGCGCGGTGCAGTTGGCTGGCTCCGTGACCGCTCGGCGAACCCAGCGCCATGCGGCGTCTGACTGGATGCAGATGGAGCAGGAGCGGGGCATCTCGATTACATCGACGGTGTTGGCGTTTCCCTATCAGGACTACCAGGTCAACCTGCTCGACACGCCCGGTCACCAGGACTTCTCCGAGGATACCTACCGGACACTGACCGCGGTCGACAGCGCCGTGATGGTGCTGGACGGCGCCCGCGGGATCGAGCCGCAGACGCTGAAGCTGTTCGAAGTCACGCGGAGGCGGCGCACGCCGATCTTCACCTTCATTAACAAGATGGACCGACCTGCGCAGCATCCGCTTGAGTTGATGGAGGAGATCGAGAAGACGCTTGGGCTCGCGACCTGGCCGATCAACTGGCCCATCGGTGATGGTCAGGATTTCCGGGGCGTCTACGACCGGATGTCCGGCATGGTGCATCTGTTCGAGCGCACCGAGCACGGATCGAAGCGGGCGCCGGTGCGGTTGACCGGTCTAGATGACGAGGCGCTGGATCGGGAGATTGGCGCGGAGCGGGCGGCGACGTTGCGTGAAGAGTTGGAACTGCTCGAAATGGCCGGGACACCGTTCGACCTGGACGAGGTGCTGGCCGGAAACCTGACGCCGGTCTGTTTCGGATCGGCACTGACCAACTTCGGCGTCCAGCTGTTTCTCGACCACTTCGTGAAGATGGCGCCGGAGCCACAGCCGATGGAGAGCTCCAACGGCGCCGTCGAGCCGACCGACGAGACGTTCTCCGGATTCGTGTTCAAGATCCAGGCGAACATGGACAAACGTCATCGGGACCGCGTCGCCTACATGCGCGTCGTCTCGGGCAGGTTCGAGCGTGACCTCGACGCCTGGGTGCCGCGGCTCAAGCGCAAGGTGCGGCTGTCGCGACCGATGCGGCTGTTCGGGTCGGATCGGGAGGTCGTCGAGGAGGCCTATGCTGGCGACGTGGTGGGACTGGTGTCCACCGGAACGTTCACCATCGGCGACACGATCAGCGATGGCGACATCGGAACCTTCCCCCCAATGCCGCGGTTCCAGCCCGAACACTTCGCGCTGCTGCGGCATAGTCGCGCCGACAAGTACAAACAGTTCCTCAAGGGGTTGATGCAGATCGAGGAAGAGGGGGCGATCCAGCTCTTCTATCCGGTCAGCACGGGCAGCCGAGAGCCGGTGATGGCGGCGGTCGGCGCGTTGCAGTTCGAGGTGGTCCGATACCGGCTGGAATCCGAATACAACGTCGACACCCAGATGGACGTGTTGAGCTACACGGCGGCGCGGTGGGTGTCCGGCGATGAGGATGAGATCACGGCGATCAGCAACGGCCGAGGGCGGATGCGGGCAGAGGATCGCGATGGCCGTCAGGTCATCCTGTTCACCACCGAATGGGACCTCCGGTACGCCGAAGAGAAGGCGAAGAACGTCACCTTCTCGGCGCTGGCCGAGGTGTAGCGGTCAGCGGTTTGGCGCGAGTCGCTCGGAGCGGGGACGCGTCGCAAGGTGGCCAAGCAAAATAGCCTGGCCAGTGGCAGCCTTGGGACGTGCGGGGTCGATTTGGTCGAAACGATGGGGAAAAGAAGGTTGCCAGGTTGTTCAAGGTTTGCGCCGAAACCTGGCAACCTTGATGAGTTCAGGGTCAAGGCTGCCAAGATGGCTAGGTTTTGGGTATACGGGTATGTTGGCAGGGTGATCCTTTGATGGCAAGCAGTGAGATCGTCCCCTACGGTTGCGAATCGCTGGAGGCGTTGGCCGCGAGCGCGTAGAGGATGGTCTTGAGTTGGAATACTGTGAGTCCTGGGTGTTTCGCGAGAATTCTTGCGGCGAGCCCGGTGATGTGCGGTGTGGCGAAGCTGTTGCCGGTCACGGTGATGTACCCGTTCTGTAGCCAAGGCACGCGGATGTCGAGTCCGGGCGCGCCGAACTCCACCGGTGGCGTCGGGTTCGCGTCGAAGCGCTCTGGGTCGTGGCCCTCGTGCGCTGCAACAGACAAAACCACGCCGTACAGCGACGGATAGCTCGCGCCCGGCACGTTGTTCGCGGCGCAGACGAGCGAAATGCGGCGGAAGTAGGCGAGGTCCGCCAACTCGTGAAACAGGCCGAAGAACTCGCTCCGATTGGTGCTCAGGCTAAAATTGCAGACGTGCATTCCCTGGTCGATGGCCCATCGCAACCCGCTGGCGAAGACAACGCCCCGCCCGGTCAGGTTCCCTCCCAACACCTTGACGCTGTAGATCTCGCATTCCGGGGCGAGCTTGCGGATGATGCCCGCGCACGCCGTGCCGTGGCCATAGTCATCGTCGTGCGGCGTGGTGTCATAGGTGAACTTCCCCTTCTCTTCCTGAATGGCCACATAACCGTCGATCGCGCCAATGTCCGGATGGCCGGCATCCACGCCGCTGTCAATGATCGCGACCCTGACCCCCTTGCCGGCGCTGTCGCCCCGGGCCCAGTCGTGGCTGAGCGTGGCCGGGTCGAGTGGTGCAGGAGTGTGCACATGGGCGAGCGCCTCCGAGGTGAAGGCGTCCGACCAGGCCGGGAGCGAATCGCTGTAACTGCTCATCCGAACATCCCCGCGCCGAGCGACGGGGTCGCGTCGAGGTAGTCCGCGAAGGCGCGCAGCACGGCGACGCATGCCTCCTGCTCGGCGGGACCGCGATTGGCGACCGCGACCACCATCTCGGCAAGCTCGTCGGTGCGGCGCGAGGTTTCATCGGCCCGAACCCGGGAGGCGAACGCTTCGGCGCGTTCTGCGAGGTGGCGCGTCGCCTCTGGCGTCAGCCCGCCAAGGGCGGCGATGGCCGCGCCGATACGCGCCCCCAGCAGCTCGTGGGAGCGCCGCAGGTCGAGCGCCACTGCGACCTGGTCCGCGAACATGCCCAGGAGTTCCATGTCGGCAAGGTCGAAGGTCGGCTGGTCCTGGCGATCCAGCAGCTCGAGAACCCCGACCGGCGTGCCGTCTGGCAAAACGACTGGAACCGCCAGGATCGTTGTCGGCAGGTAGCCGGACTTCTCGGCGACATCGCGCGTGTGGCGAGGATCCTCCTGGGCGTTGGCAATGGCCAGCGCCTGCCCGGTGACTGCAACGAGGCCGGCGATGCCGTCCCCGAGCGGGACTGTCAGGTCGTGGATGGTCGCGGCGGTCGAGCCGATCACCACCTCGAAGGTCAGGATCTGGCGCTCCCGGTCGACGAGCATGTGCGCGCTGCACAGCTTCGAATCGCGGGGCATTGTCGTGGTCGACACGATCCAGATTACGCTTGAGATGCCGAAGAAGCTCGTTGCCTACACCTACTGACGGACATGAGGCTGGCATGGTCCGTGCATCAAGATGGGGATGTTCGCGAAGATCGTCGCAGTCGACAGTGACGGCACAATGCACGTGATTCTGAGGTGCGTAATCATCATCTCGGCAGGCTCTTCCATCCCGAGCGGGGCCGTGGACACGCCGGAAAAAGCGAAAAAAATGGTACCTTCCTTGCACTCGCCGAGGTGCAATGGCGCAACGATGCGCAGTGACGAAAGGCATATTCATGGCAATGACGCAGACGAAGCAGGCACTCCCGCGCTGGGACATGACACCATTGTTTCCCTCACTCGAATCGTCCGAGTTCATCGAGGCGGTCGAGAAACACAAGGCGAACATCAAGGAGGTGGAGGCATTCGTTCAACGCCTGGAACCTGGGGCGGAGGTCAACGACGAGACCATCAACCTGCACGATACGCTAATCACCATGCTGAACGAAATGTACGAGCACAGCTGGACGGTGGGGAGCTACATCTATGGGTTCACCTCGGTCGACTCAAGGGACCGCATCGCCAAGGCGCGGCAGAGCGAGCAGTGGAAGCTGTCCGCGCGGGTGGCGATGATCATGAGCCGGACCACGGCCTGGCTCGGCAGCCTCGATACGG